>JAVEQT010000017.1:0-22463 GCA_034007485.1 Acholeplasmataceae bacterium | reverse complement strand
AAGCGTTAAGTATTTTTGCGCATCCCAAGGTTAAGAAAAAGTATTTTTTGCCGAAATAGCTCAGGTGGTAGAGCAGCTGTCTCGTAATCAGCAGGTCGTAGGTTCGAGTCCTATTTTCGGCACCATTGATTATCACGCATCATGTCCTCTATGATGCGATAATTTTTATTCAATGATACATCCGTTTGGTGTATATCGTTATTTTACAACCATATGGCGTACTTGTCAAGAAAAGGAGTGATTTTTAATGTCAGCAGTGAATTTTAACCTTAAGAAAGTAAGAATTGAAAAGGGTGTTACACAAGTTGATTTATCCGAAAAAAGTGGAATAACACAACAACAGATTTCTCGTTATGAAACGGGATCAAGAACACCAACGATAGAAGCCGCAGCTCTCATCGCGAGTGCATTAGGAGTAACATTGGATGAACTCGTTACGATTAGAGAAGTTAAGCAAAAAGTTGCTTCAAAACTAATAGCACTCACAAAGGAGAAGAAGTAATGAGAAAGATTATTGGATCTGAATCAGGTGGTAACTCCAATGTTCTGTTTTATGATGATAACACTTGCGAAAAACGTCTCCAACTACAAATGGTAAATAACAATATTGTGTCACAAAGATTTGAAGTTGAAAAGAGAATAATGAAACAGCTTATGAGTAAAAAGTATGATAATTTGGTTGAAGTTTTAGAAATTAATGATGATTGCATTAAAATGCGTAGTTATCAAGGCAACGTTACTCAATTATATGAAAAGACAAAAGGGAATCCTGAATTTGTTTTAAAATCAATGTTAGGTATTATTGAACTTTTAGAAAAACTGTCAAGCTTATCCCAGCCAATATATCATAGAGATTTAAAACCTAACAATATACTCTTTGATACAGACCACATATTCTATCTTACTGACTTTGGATGTGCACTATCAAGTGAACAAGAAAGAATTACGCCAAAAGATAGAGCAATAGGATCCCTTCATTATCGTGCACCAGAGTATGAGTTTGGTAAAGTAGATAACCTAAATCAGATGGGAGATATTTTTTCAATTGGTAAAATTATATGGAATTTGATTAGAGGTGAGAAAAACTTGGTTTTCCCGTTTAATCTATGGTTTCCTAAAGAATATAATCTCTCAACTTTTTTTCCTGAAAATAATTATATTCCTAAAATTAACGTGTTAATTGCAAAATGTGTTTCAATAAATCCAAAAGATAGACCAACATATAAAGAGTTGATAGCGGATTTGAAGGAAATACTCAACTCGAGTAATATTGTGAGCTTTGAGATACTAGATAATCAAGACATATTAGAAATGAATGCAAAAAATGAGTTAATACGAATTGAGCAAGAGCAGAAAAACATAGATTTGAATAAAATTTTCGTTGATGATTTATCAAAAGTGCTAGATTCTCTAAAAAGTAAATATACTGGTTTAGATATGTTTGATTTACTTCTTAAAGATTTTAATGAAAAGAGAGAAAACATATTCGAGAAAACAAAAATGCCGATAATAGAAAGCAACCTATTATCGGTTAGAAATGGATTTGCAAGTATTAATATTGGTATAACCGGGACACTACTGAGCAATTATCAAAAAGATAAGTTTTCAACAGTAATTGCGGTATCTTTATTTAATATGCCATCAATGATTGGTTGCAAAATACAAATATACTTTGATGAATCATTAATTTTTATGGATATTAGAACTGATCTTGTACCTTATATAGATAAATACACATATAAGAATTTATATCATTTTATCGATAATGAATTTTATAAATACAAAGAATCTATGAAATAATTCAAATATTTATGATTAATGAATTCTTTTAGAAAACACTTTAGAAAATTTGTGATAGCGACTATGTATCTCTTCTATCCCTTCAGAAATATAAATTTCAGTTGTTGATAGTTCAGCATGCCTTAGGAGTTTTTGAACAAGTCTTATATCTTTTGATTCTTGATAAATCATCGTTCCATATGACTTTCTAAATCTATGGGGATGTAGTCTATCAAGTCCTGTTTTTTGTTTCAATCTTCGCATGAAATTTCTAACATCATTCTGATAGTTCATCTGTCTATCTTTCAAGTGATTCCAGAATAAATAAACATCATCGTATTGAAGATCAATAACTTGTCGAATTAAGTCATCACTAAAGTCTGAAAAGGGGATTGGTTCTTTTTTGCCGTTTTTTGTGTGCTCTAAAAAAATAATTTGATTATTTAAATCGATGTTAGGTATTTTTATATCAAGTAGTTCACTAATCCGTAGACCAGTATCTAGTAACATGTAAATCATCAGTTTATATAAAATCGTATTTGAAGTAGCTGCAGGTGATTCCATTGATAAATCGATAAACTTAAAAATACGTTTAAGTTCATTGTCTTGAAAACGTCTGTAAGGTAAAGTGTCTTTTTTCAGAAATGACAAGTTGTAAAAAGTGGTTTCTACTTTGAAGTATCGAAGCACTCTTTTGAGATGTGCCATACGTTTGTTGATTGAGTTATTGCTATTATTGGTTTTTTCTTTATACCAGGTAATCATTCGATAGCCAACATCTTCACTAAGATCTGATGGCTCTGTTAAATTTAGAGCTCTCAGGCATCTCTCCAGGCTTGTGACATGTCCTTCTTCTGAATGAATTGTCCCCCTGGACTTTATAGCCGTTGAGCGTGTATGGTACTTGTTAAGCATTTCGAATAAATTCATATTATTATGTCCTTTCATTTGCAATGAAAGATGCGCATCAATCAATAAAATTATATATCATAAATTTAACAGTAAAACCCACAAAATCTGTGGACAAGTGAGTTGTTCATTATGCGTAATAAAATGCACTTTTTACTATATTATTGTTGCAAAATGAAAAACTGTGTTATAATAAGTGTGTAAAAAGTGATAGAGAGTTTTTTCATTCTATCCCCTCTTCCGAAGAGGTTAGGTGTCTTCTACCGTGTGTAGATAGACTTAGTAAAAGAGACCGCAAAAGGTCTCTTTTTCTTTATATATTTGCATTAAAGTATCGGAGGAATTTTTGTAATCCTTTTCCATCATAAGAGTAAAATCCCGAAGAAACTATCATGAAAGGCTTTCTCACATTAATCATAACAACATAGTTATATTTTTCATAAATTATGTACAGATTGAATTTATCTCTCGTTGTATCTATTGAATCTGATGTGATCTTGATTAATCCCGAAGGATCTTGAAAATCGTTTGAAATCATGTAATCAAGTATGTTATGTATCCAATGCATTCTTTTTAATCTATTTATATCAATTTTATCTGTGACATGATTTTCAGGTTTCCCAACAGCAAACTTTTTAAAACATTTTTCCTCGTCAGTCTCTGGGTTATCATAAGAGTGATATTTAATGATATACTCTTTATAAATTCGAGTTTTTCTAATTTCAGCAACAAAGTAATTCCTTATCGAAATAATTTTAAATCTTTTCGCTGGTTCATTTACAGGTACATCTTTAGTGTGTAATTTCAACATTTATTTTATCCCCCAAATGAAAAAGTTGAAATCAATTCTTGATAATGGGGATGAGTGACTGTAAGATACGTCAAACTTATTAAAAATATGACGTATCAATCTCATTTTTGCATCACTTGTGCGAAGTCCTCTATGATAATATGTAATAGATCCTGCTATAACATCAGCAATTTGTATCAATGTATGCTCTTTTGAATTTGCGGTTGTTGTAATTAATCTTTCCCATCCGTGAGTGTAGTTTTCTAAAAATCTGCCGATCCTTGGTATTTCTTGGTGTGATTGACTATCCTTGTAGTCAATTAAAACATGAAAAGAATCGAAAATATTTGAAAAATCATCAATTATTTTTTTGAACAATAAATAATACATTTTATGATACCACTCGTTATAATCTGTCTGTATATTGTTCTTATCTTTTGTAAATATAGCTCTAATACCTAAATCACCATATCTAGATACTAAAGCTAAAAAATCGATGATTTCGATATACATTTCAACATTCGATGGTGAAACCTTGGTCCATTTTAACTCTGAATCGGGATTGATTTTATGCTTTTGCATAATGCTTTTGACTTTTTGATTAATGAGTTTTCTATGAATTCCTTTACAAAAAACTGTTACTAATGACATCGAATTACTATCACTGTTTTGAGTATGACAGCTTTCATCCGCATACAAGTACAATGTTCCCATAATTTCCACCCACTCCAGATTACTATATTTCAATTATAGCATGTTGATGTATCGTCTACAAATTTTCTCATGAATAATTATTATAGTTAGTGATAAGCATAACGATATACTATGTATATCTTATGCGTATCTTAAACATCATCATTCTTGACCTCACCAGATCCATCTGATGTGGTCTTTTTCTTTCCCTTGGTCTTGGGTTTATTCTTTTTAGCTACCTCGATATCATCAGCCGTGTTTCTGATGTCCTGGACGAGATCTTCCAGGATATTTTTTTGTCTCTTAATCTCTGAAGAGTTATCCTTTATTTCTTGAATCTGTTTGTTGATGATCTCCTGGAACTTAGTGTTCGACTTAAAGAAGATCGCTTCCTCCACGACCTGGATGTTGTCCTCCATAATCTGTTTTGCTGTATCCAGCCGTGTCTTCTTGTGGAGGATTGGTGGGAGGTATAAGACGATGATAGGTAGTGCTACAGCTAAGGACAATGCCAAAGAGATTCCTAAGACATAGAGGGATAGCGTGACGGTCTCAGCCAAACTATATCCGAATTTGTTCATCACCACGGCAATGAGGGTGACGATTAAGATGAAGATGAAAACGATGCGTTTTGTCATGTCGATTCTCCTTTATAAACTACCTTGCTAAGGGTAGGTGATCGTATGCTCCACTCATGGAGTACGTGTCGTAATACGCGAAATCTGCCCAGTCATTTTTGAAATACCAGGTCTTATAGAGCACCTTGTCGGTATCAGATAAAGCGTTGATGGTGTATGAGTCCACATACCATCCGAGGATCTTGAAGCGAAATGCACCTGTCTCAACGAGCCAGTCCTCATAGTCGAATCCAATGTTGACCCTTACGACATGGAAGTATTTTGCAAGCTGCATCAGCTGTTTATCAACGCGTTCCATCTGTGTAGTCGCGATGATCTTCTTGATGTAATGTCTCACAACCACCGCGTAGTCTCTAAAAGGATTAAACTTTGATTTATACTCACGGGTCATGGTCATCCGGTAGTCGAGCTCACGGTGCATCTCATCGATCACGATGCCACCATATTTTTTGTGATTGGGTAGAGCGTGCATCTTCCAGTCACTCCAGAAGTCTGAGAACTGATAGAGCTTGTGATAGAGGAATTTGATTCCTCGCTCAAAGTCTTCCCTGGGTTTCTCAAACGGTGAGTTGATATACCAGGGTTTGAGGTTTAACATCCGGTCTCTTTCAATCACCGCATAGGTGAGGGAGGTCTTACCAGATCCAGTGTTTCCAGAGATGATTTGAAACCCTTCCTCGTCAAAGAGAATCCTCTCGAATGTTTTAGTTGAGAACATCCACATCCAGATGATCACCCAGTGCCATGGATAGGAAAGATATCTAAAAGCTTTGTAGATATCATCGGATAGGATCCATGAGCGATAACCCATGGAGAGAGTGTAGATCCTATGAATCGTTTTACAGAGTTCACGATAGATCTTCTCGTAGATCTTCTCGATCCGTTCAGCAATGATCTCTCGCTTATGATAATCCATGGCCGATGACCTCCAAGAATTCCAAAATTTTTGATGACGGGATGGCGTAGCTTTGGATGAATAGACCGTCGCGATCCTTCATGGCGAAATTGATGCCGATCAGATATCCATGGGAGTCGATCAGTGCACCTCCGGAAGATCCATGGTGAATCATTGCGGAGTGATGGATCACAGGGATAAGGACTTCGCCTTCGATCGACATGGTGCGTGTGATCGTACCTCCTGTAGTGGTAAACAACCCTCCAGGATAGCCCATGGCGTGAATCTGATCACCAGGTTGATATGATACTGCAATTTCCATCTCGTAAAGTTCTGTGAGCTTTTCAAAGCTGATGAGTGCGAGATCATGCGTTGCCATGGCGTTGATGAGTTGTGCATCATGTGAATCATCGTGAAGATCCATCACGTGGATATCGAATGCATCCTTCACGATGTGATTGTTGGTGAGAGCGTAGTAATAGGTGTCATCTGAATCGATGATCACTGCTGATCCGTAACGCGTGAGCTCATCGGAGACCGCTGTGATCTGTAAGATTGATGAGTTCATCCCTAAAGGGATATCCGAAGTTTTAGGAGTCCTAAAAAAAGAGGGTGAATTTAAAAGCACATAAAGGATGCCGATAGCACCCAAAATGATGAGAGGGTAGATCAGTTTTTTCATGTGGTTATCCTCCAAAATGAAACAAATATGAAAGGTTTATCGCCGGTGCAATCTTGAAAAACCAGATGTAGAGAAGCGCGCCACAAAAGATGACAAAAAGACCAATCGCAATGGGATCCTTCGAAATCTTTGCCCAGGCTATGGAGATCCGCTCCATCCAATTGAGGACTCCGTAGAGGGTCAAAAGTGATAACAGGATGATGAATATTGGACCCATAAGTTTGATGACGAGCTTGAAATAATAGGCGATGGTCTCCAAGAAGCTCAATGTTCCGTCCAAGTTCATACGAATAGCACGAAGTAAAGAAGCGTAGCGATCGCGATGAGGAAGAACAATCCCTCCATTGTAAACATCAGCTTGACACCTCTTCTGATCTTTCTAAACTTTTTCACCATCCATGGGACGATGACGAAAAGCGATGCCACTGAAACCAATGCGGCCCATTTCCAATTAACCTCGAGGAAGGGTAGGACATCCGCGCTCCAGATCTCTTTGATCTTGCAGAAGATATCACAGTTTGAAGGTGTATCGGATGGATCTAAATCGTCGGTCTCGACCACGGTGTTGATCTCCTCACCCTGGATGGTGTAGACCATGCCGTCCGTCATGTATTTGAACTGGATCACGCTCACCGAATCCTCTTTGACCTTGAAGTCGTTGAATGGCTTATTGAATGTGCCAAGGTGAAGCTTAAAGAGATTGAATGTATCTAAGTCCATGGTGTCAAAGCTTTCATATCTGTTTCTGTAGGCGTTATCGATCTCACGCTTCAAGTTAAAGTCTGGTGCGACCTGTGCAATCTCCTCGATGTTTCCCGTGAAGAGCATGTTGCCATCCACGAGCTCTTGATAGGAGAGATACTGAAGATAGACCGTGATGGGTGTTCCAATGAGTAAAACGGGAAGTCCGATGCCTGGAATCGCTGATCCGATTGCAGTGGCTAGTGTTGAGATAGCTGCGGCTTTGAGTTGCCATGAGATGGATCCCGGATTGATGTTTCCATCCTCAAGGATCTTCACGTAGTTGATCCATTCTGAGGTTGTTCCGATGATGGACTCATAGCGATAGGTCATAGCCACGCTCACGGAAAGCAGTCTATCGATAACAAAGGTGTCCACGTAGAAGTAACCGAAAACGTTGTTTCCATCCTCGTTTTTGATGTACATATACACGTTGAACTCATCGATGGATGAAAGCTCGTTCGTGTTTAAATTCCATGTGGTATAGGGAACGAATGTCTGAGTCTTCCAGTTGGTTTCAGTAAACATTGAGCTCTCACCGCGGTTGAAGACGATGAATCTTCCACCCTCATGGGTAAAGTAAAAAGCTTCAGATGCTTCAGTAAAAAGGGTTGTGTCAGTCCCTTCGGCCAAGGTGTACTGGATCTCATAGATTCCATCATAGGTGATCACGAGATAGAGCATGTTGCCATCTAGCCAGAAAGAGACATCAGCCATCCGGTTGATATCATCGTATAGAGATCCTTCAGTCTCCGGGAGAAGTAAGAGATCCTCGGGTTTTGTGGGGTCGATATACTCGCGTGTAAAATATCCGGACGCTTCAAAGTTATAAGCGAGATCTCCTCCAGGTAAAACACCGTTTGAGTTCATGACTTCTCTGATCTTATCAAACTGTGAGGATGAGAGATCTTGTTTTAAGATTAGGATCACGCTGTAGTAGATATCTTGGGGAATCTCGACGCGCCAGTTTTGAAATCCGTCATCCAAGATGAGAAGTTCTGTCACCTCTGGTGCTTCGTATGAGAAGCGATGTGATGTGAGCTGATGAACGGTCGTCTCATCCGCATAAGTGATGAGCCTTGAGTACTGCGTCGCGATGTGATCCACGACGAAGTTTTCAATGTTGAAGACCGATGTCGCGTTAGCTGATGCTGTGAAAGTTGTGTCGATACGAATCTCGATGTGCTCTGCATTGTTTAAAATCCGGTTGGACTGTGCATAGTAAATCCCATCGTTCTGCTTGATCTCCCAGGTGTGAAAGAGATCCTTGATGTCCAAGGTTTCAGCTTGCATAGATGCATGGGCGACAAGTTGACCAGATGCGAATAGAAAGAGTAAAAGGCTCACGATCATGAGCACGAATTTTTTGGTCATGCGTAATCCTCCTTGAGGGGAGGGCGTATCACTACGCCCTAATGTCTTTTCTTATTTCTCTTTTTGATGACGAAAGTCTTCTTAGAGTTTTTAATTTTAATCAGCGTGAACATGAGTACGATCAGAATCGCGATGCCACCGATGAAGTAATCCTGGTGATCTTTTACGAATGCCCAGACATCATCCCATTCGGAGGGCTCATCGATCACGATGGGATCATCTTCTGATGACTCCATAACCTCAATGGCCACGTTGTGAATGGACTCGTTACCGGAGTTGCTAACGGCCTTTAGAGAGACCGCATAGATACCGGGCTCATGTTCATGGCCGGTGTACTCGTTGATGAGGGCTGTGAGCTCGACACCACCGGATCCAGATGTCTCGAGCTGTCCCGTGATCTCCAGGATATCGATGATCTGTCCAAGGGTCAACGCTACGGACTGGTCGACCGTGATGAAGTAGTTGTCCTTGATGTAGAAGATCGGTGGGATGTTGTCCTCAACTGTGACAGTCACGGTATGATTTGCAGTGTTTCCAGATGGATCTGTAACGGAGAACTTGATCGTGTAGGATCCAACGAGATGGCCTTTGCCGGTGTAATTATCTTCAGAGACGACTATGGATGCGGTCACGTTACCGGAAACGACATCGTTTGCTGTGAGCTGTGTCTTGATCTCGGATACCGTCAGAGCTGAATTGTTAGGCTTCACGATTGTTGTCGGTCCTGAGATGGTTGGTGCAACCGTATCGATGACCTGTACTTCAACTTCTGCAA
Organism: Acholeplasmataceae bacterium; assembly: GCA_034007485.1. Classification (GTDB taxonomy): domain Bacteria; phylum Bacillota_I; class Bacilli_A; order Acholeplasmatales; family Acholeplasmataceae; genus Peloplasma. The sequence continues at coordinate 13,187 of JAVEQT010000017.1, read as the reverse complement.
GCGTTTCATTACCGGCGGTGTCTTTGATCTTATAAACGACATAGTAGGTGCCAACGATTGATTTATTCGCCGTGTAGGTGTTCGATTGCACGGTGATCGTCAAGGATCCAACCGGATCGTAGTTGTCAGAGATTCCAAGCTGTGATTTGTAGGCTTCGATATCAAAGGTTGAAACATAGGAGACCTCGACTTCAGCTTTCGATACGTTCCATGTCGGTGCGGTCACATCGCGCACAAGCACGTGAACGGTGAGAGTTGTTATATTGCTTGCCGTGTCTTGTACTGAGTAAACGATCTGCCATGTACCAACCGTGTTCATGTTAGGAGTATAAGTATCCGAAGTCTTTGTGATCAGATGCGTGATGTCGCCATCGGTTTCATCGAACGCATAGATGTTTGAACGGATGGATGCTTCAGATAGTGGTGCATCAACGTTTGTCACGAATGCGGTCTCACCTGTAAGAACTGGTGATGCATCAGCATATGGAAACATAAAGGCCATGTAGATTTCATCAGCTGGTGATAATTGATCCAGTGTACCGGATGAATAAACTTCACCTTGATCGGTTTCAAAATCAACATATGAACCAAACTGATCAGTACGTAATACTACCCAACCATACATCTGATCACTGAATAAAATATCAAATTCAAATACTTGACTGTTGCCATCAATGGTGACATCGATCATGAATTTTGTGGGCGTCTGCAATATACCTGAGTCACGATAATCAGCCTGCAAATTGATTGGCCAGTTGTCTACTTCGTTGAGATTCATGTGACCATCAATCTCAATATAGACATAATTGTCCTGAACCCCATAGGTTACGTTAGGCGATGAAGCTGCAAAGGTGACTGATGAAGAAAGGGTGATGGCTCCGATAAGCAAGACCATCAGATAAACAAGTTTGTGGAATTTGTGCATAAAAAAATGCCTCCTAAATGATATTTGATATCCGGGTCTATCACTCTGTTTTTATCAAAAAACATTCAAGAAGACTAATTTTTTCGCCAATAATTGATATAGCACAACTTTAATGATATATAATTAACTTAGATGTTCATCCAGGGAGGGATAATATGAGTTTAACTTTCATAATGTTTATATTTTTGATTTTGATGATTGTGCAGTGGGTTCATCCACTTACTGTTAGCTATATTTATAGGCTGATTTTTACAAAACGATTAATAGCACATTATGTTTTAGGAATTATACTATCATTGCTATTTGTCACATCCATATTGTTGTATTATTTTGACGACTCAATTAGACAAGTATTTTACTCATATCTTTTAGCGTCAGCTGTTGTTTTAGGGATAGTAAATAATATTTCATTTAGTGTATATATTTCTAGGGCTATCGATTCTGATAATGAACTCAATGTTTCATCGTCTCTAAAGATTACAGGCTTCGGATCTATCATATTTTTATTGATAGTATCTATCAATTCAATAGTTGCTAACAATTCTACTATATTGTTTAGTTATCTAATGTTTGACGGTATTAACCCAATATTTTACACTTTGATAATGAATCTATTTCTATTTGCTCTTGCTTTCGTTATAGTATATGTTTACTCTGTATACGTGTTGATATTATTAAATATAAATCACAATCAGAAAACAAGTGAAATAATACATAAGATTAAAAATCATCTAAATCATAAAAGCATAGGATTTGTAGCACTTTGTGGCTTATTCTTTTGTTATTTTTATCTTGCGTCAATCTATCCTCCAGGAGTTATTTATAGAACAATTTTCCAAAATACTTTATCTATTTTCCACTTGATGACGGCATCTATTTTTATTCCTTTGGTTCTAGATAAATTTATCAGTAAGAGAGGATAGTATAAATGAAAAAATGTGACTACTTTGTTGATAATGGTGAATGTTATTATGGAAATTCAAATAACACAACAGGAAAACAAACAGAATCAAAATTAACTATACTAAATAATTATGTTCTAGAGTGGATAATAGTTACGATGGCTGCAAAAGGCAAAGATCGATATGGAAGAGAATTAATATATGATGGGTTGGTCTTCGTTGACTGCATGTCAAGTGCAGGAATGTATAAAACACATGATGGAAGAGTTATTGATGGTACCTCAATTAATGTGCTGAAACACTTTATTAACAGTAAAAAGTACCATCCTGATAAAACATTTAAATTGGTGCTAAATGATAAAGATGAAAAATCAATGAAATGTCAAGAATGCCGAATTAATGACATCTTATCAAACTCTAAGAATGTGGATGTCATTTATGAGAAAATGGATGTTTCAATGTTCCTAGATAAATTATCAGAATCTGAATTTTTTGACAAGATATGGAATAAAGACAAAAAATTCCACACAGTGTTTTTTTATGATCCTTATGACGTTGACATTAGATGGGATGCAATATCAAAACTACTGAATAAATTGAAAAGAACAGAACTACGATACGATTTTATATTGACTCATTTTTTTCAGAATGACACAATAAGAAGTATTATGTCAGGAACTAAAAAAATAGGAAAATACGAGTCTGCTTATGGTATGATGTATGATGATCTTGCTGATAAAATCAAATCTATTGATAGTTTTGAAAGAAATCAATTTTTAAGAGATGCATTAATCAAAATGATGATTAAAAATTTAAGAATAGATCAAACTAAAATTGCATATGGTCCTGTATTCAGTCAAACAAACTCTGCAATATACGATATCGTGTTCTACTCAAAATCTCTTAAAGGATTAAAAATATTCAAAGAGTTCATGTATAAAACTAATACGCGTGATAAAGATAATAACAACCTAAAACATGCTCAAATCGTCATGTCTTTTGATGATCAAGACATAATAGATGATGCAAGTTATGAACAAAAAAGGTATACTGGAAGTGAAAGAGAGTATTTTTACTCGGTAAGCAGTTATGCCGACATTATTGTTGCAGCATTTATAAGACGCGAGAACGTTTCAAAAGAGGACATATTAGGTTACAGAAATATACATCCATTTATACCAACTTCAAGTATTGAAAAAGCATTAGATTCTGAACTGAGATTGAGAAATGTATCTATAAATAAGAAAGTTTATGATTTTTCAAAAATAGATAGAATACAAAAATAGGAGGGATAATATGAACAAAACAAGTATTGAGTGGACAGAGAATACTTGGAATCCCATCACAGGTTGCACTCAAGTTTCTGATGGATGCAAAAATTGTTATGCCAAAAGAATGGCAAAAAGACTAGAAGCTATGGGGAATCCGCGATACGTCAATGGTTTTAAGCTCACTATACATGAAGACCTCTTTATTCAGCCACTACTTAAGAAAAAATCACAGGTTATATTTGTATGCTCCATGAGTGATCTATTTCACGAAGATGTTTCTCTGGACATTATTGATCAACTTTTCGATATTATGGAAATGTCTACACAGCATATATTTCAGGTTTTAACAAAAAGGAGTCACAGGTTATTGGAATATTCACAGAGAAGACACATACCAGATAATGTATGGGTTGGTGTTTCTTTGGAGTCAGAAAAAGTTATACATAGACTTCATGATTTAAACAGTACTATTGCAAAAACAAAGTTTTTATCTTGTGAACCATTACTTTCAGATATTGAAACTTGTGACTTTAAAGATATCGATTGGGTAGTTGTTGGTGGTGAATCTGGACCATATGCAAGAGAAATCAAAGAAGAATGGGTTATAAATATCCGAGATAATTGTCAAAGACAAGGAGTTAAATTTTTCTTTAAACAATGGGGTGGAGTCAATAAAAAGAAGAATGGCAGATTATTAGAAGGTAAAATCTACGATGATATGCCAGAAGTAAACTATTAGGCCATAAGGCCTTTTTATTTTTTCTTCATACGTGCAACTTTTATATATCAAGCTTCGATGATCTCAATCATCTGATAAGCATTTCCTGGAATCTCTGAAGTAATAGCATTACCTTGCTCATCTACGATGATCACTTCATGCACATCATTGTCCATATGATGATTTAAAAACTCTTCTAATGTAATGGTTTTCACCTCCTAGGCATATGCTATCTAAACATATCCGATGCAATCAATAATTATCAGGAAAAATCATGTGCTTGCACTTTTTAATTCAGAGGAGTATAATAAAAGTACTGTATTTTTGTAAATCACTTACAAAAAGAGAAAAGGGACTGTTGCAGCAGCCCCTTTATTTTTTATCACTATTCACCTGTAGTACTGTTTATTTTTTGTGTTTTGTTGCATCAACAAGCTTGTACGTTTGCCCAGGCTGTTGAGTTGGTGGCAATGGTGTTCCTTTAACGGATGTTATTTCTCGATCAAGTCTATTTCCTGTATTTGAAATAACTTGATACTGTCCAGATTTTGGAGATATTTGTCCAGGTCTATAATTTGCCATTTGTTCACCTCCTTTTCATTTCGAATACGAGGCGACTGTACTTTTGTAAATCACATACATTACAGTGATAAAAACTCTGTAGAAATCACTATCTCTACATCTTCATTATATCACAAAACGACTGATTTTACTACATGTTAATCATCGAAATATCCTTTTTAAAAGGGTTAAAATTTTGGGTGAGGATTAGTCTTGTTTTTTGCATCGCGATGGTGCACGTCATGAGTTTAGCATGTCTCATCGCGTTGGGAGTGAGGTACGATACGACCTCGACCTATCAACGCTTTTGCTTTTGAATGATCGCTATCAGATGAGAACGATCAACAGATCATATACGGGTGATGCACATAAGCGCATCGCTTTTTTTGTTCTCGAACCTTTTTGTTTCTGTGGAACGAAACAACATGAATAGAACTAAACAAAAATCTTTATCTTTATACATAAAGAAGAAAAAGACATTTTGTATGTAGGGTTTCTCGTAGGTATGTAAGGTTTCTTTACTATCTAAAAATGACCTATAGATACTTACTTCATGCTATGTACACTTACTCATCACCTAAACATCAAAAAAGACCAAGAGATCATTCCCGGTCTTGATTCATGTGTTATAGACTTTAATTTTCATCAAAATAGCGTGTTTTAATCAACCATAAACAGCCGACAGCGTCGGCTTGGGGTCTCATATCATCTCGCACCTCGTGGTGCCGGTATATTGTTCCAGAGCGCATCCAGTGCGATGTCAACCTCGATTGACCTCTTTATGGATTCGCGTATGAACTCGATTTCTTGTTTCGTCATTACAACGAGGTCGGCTTCCAGTGAGTTATAGTCGAAGATCTCGACAGCCTTATCGGTGATGTCAAAGCCATACTTTTTGTGTTGGAATTGGACGTATCTCTTATACGTTTCATCTTGGGCACGTTTCTTTTCGTTAACATAGTCAACCAAGGTGATAATCTTTTTGCGTATCAGCTTGCGCTCACGCGATTTAATACGATAGTTTTTATACGTGTCACCTTTAAGATCATACTGTCTTAAGAAGTCTAAAACTAAGCCACGGTTAAGTTTGATGCGTCTTTCACCAGACGTCGAAATAGATCTCACAATGAGATCCATCTTTTCAAGCTTGGCAAGTGATTTCTGAACGTTTGCGATCGAGGGTTTCCAGATGACTTTATTGTCTTTATCTCTGATTGTGAAACGCTCCTGGAGACCTGGGTTTTGATACCATACAGTATAGCCATCTTTACCTTTTGACTTAGCATCGATCATGACAAAAAGGTGGATAAACTTGATCCACAGTTCGATGTGAGGATTCTCAATGAAATCTTTGAGTCTGCTATGAAATTGGAGATCGGGCATATTTTTTTTCATGCGTGCTCCTAAAAGTGTGTTATGGGAGGAAATAGGACGCTTCATAGTCGATTGGGGGGGATCTATCAAGCGTCCCAGGAGATGAGCTAATTTAATGCTTGGTGCTCTTATAGACCAATGTGAGATAGATTATGAGGATGAAGAGCAGACATCCCGTAATGATCCAATAAACTGTATTCATGATGTAACCTCTGGATAGACGATCTTACATTCTTTTGTCATGTAGTCAATCGTTTCAATGGTTTTAACATCATCTATAAGTCCATCGTGTCTATAAACATTGATAACAGCTTTAATATAGGCTTTGGCCACCTTGCTATTTTTACAACTCGTCGTATTCGATGAGTTATTTTTATACTTGATGATGACATGAATCATAAAGGAAACCTCCATGGGTAGTTTTAAAGTCCTAATGGAAGCCAACCGGTGTGAGTTACCCGGCTCTCCTGATTAGCTTCCATTAAGACTCTAAATGAATTTAAAAAGCACTTACCGGGTTAGGTGCCTTCGCTTTAGTTTTGAAATACTTGGATCTGGCACGGGTAATCTCTGTCTTTTCATATCCTTCAGATAACAGGAATGATCTGGCACGATCTTCATCTTCGATCAAGCTCATCAGCATCGAGAAAGCTTTGTATATTCCGATACCTTTGGGTCTATTGATTGATTCACGCATTAAGATGTTTTTTAGATCTCTATCGCCCATGAAATTCTCCTAATAAAAAAGTTCTTTTTGAGGACGTTTTAGATGAGTTGTCTCGTAATCAGGGGGTCCTAGGTTCGAGTCCTATTTTCGGCACCAGTTTTATACATATGTTTTGCCATATAAATGGCTTAATTGAGCCAAAGAGTTGATGAAAAATCATCGACTTTTTTATTTAATAATTGCAAAAATTTAACTAAAAAAATCGTTTTGCCTCTTTTGACCCTAGAAGTTCTGTGTTGTAGTCATTTTTCATGTGTCTTTGTAAGCATCATACAAGAGTATTTCTGAAAGCATGTTTCCCATTATAAAGGCCACAAGTGGATAATTATATGTGTTTAAACAATGAGTCGACCACTGGCACCATAAACCTATAAAACATGAATTTCTAGGGTCAAATGGGGTGATTTGAATTTTGGTCCCACACATGAAATTCTAAGGTCTCCATCTTCAAAAACACTGGAGTTACCGGAGTTAGTGGAGTTTATCAGGACATCATGATATTGCTATAACTTAAAATCGTAATTTTTTTGGCCTGATGATGTGATCATTTTAAGAGCTTTTTCAAAATCACCATCCCTGATGATTCGAAGTGTACAATTAACTCTAATAGTGGTTCCAGTAGGTTTGCTGTCATACCAACCATCCTGATGCTTAAATAGATGATCTATATATTTTTCTTTGTCATTGATGATCTTCTGATAGTTATCTCGTATATAGATTAAATTCTTCTTTAAAAAAGCAATGCCTGCACTTCTAACATTTCTTTCCATTGACATTTGCTTTACCTCTTTCTTTGCCTAATGCATGCCTATTTGCATGACTATCGTCCTTGCACGCTGCATATTGGATTCTTAGTTTTCTCTATTATATACAAGTTGGCAATTTATTCAAGCGATTTTTGAAATTTATAATTAAGATATCCATCACGCTAAAGTTAAAATTACTCAATCTAATGGCTTAAACGACAATAAACAGAGAGCAATTCTAAAATCCTGTATCAAAGAAGAAATAAATAATCGACATCAATTGTGTTACAATATCTTTAAACACTACGTTCAACATAAGAGTTATTGAGGGAGAGACAATTATGGATGTTAATAATTTAACAATGACTAAGATTTTTGATAAAACAGAAAAATTAGAGATTCCTTTCTTTCAAAGATCCCAAGTTTGGAAAGAAGAAAATGGAACAGACGAAATCTAAAATATGCACGAAATTTGATGTAAATATTTCATTTTTAAAAGCCAATACAATCATTTTACATGAAGAATTAGAAAATCAAATCAGATTTTTTAATTCGGTAGACTCTATTTTACGTAGCAGTATTATGTCTAAAAAGAAAAGTGTAAAAATAATCTTTACCATCTTACCTATTTGTTTAGGAATATTTCTACTTATACAAAACAACTACATAAAAGCAGCTATAGCAACTATTGGTTTAGTTACGTTTATATTAATCATTAGATCTATAATAGCCAAAACAAAAGATATCAAAAAGCAGTTGGATTTTCTTGATTCAAGAGAATTTGTTTTAAATTTTAATCCAGAACCTTATTGGAACCATATTAAGAAAAGTGATTATTATACAATAGATAAAATATACAACATATATTCTAATGCAGGTTATGTATATGGAGGAAGTAATTTCTTGCTTTTTCCAAACTTTGCGTGTCAATATGACAGTAAAGGTTTGTCAATTTTTGTTGGGAAATCTCTCATAAACAAAATGACTTATGAAACTAATATCGTCCATGAAAGCCAAGCTTTCAAATATAAGTATAAAAAATTAGAATATCAACAATGGCAATACCAGCGTAAAGATGGAGGTCCAGACCGCAGGTATAGTAACAATAGATTAATAAGTTATTATCGCTATTACATGATACGTATTGGAAACATACCAATAGAAATTGAATCAAGAAAATACTACGATGACTTAAGGTGTTTATGGAACTTTGATGTTGATAGTAAAATCATTGTTTTTGATAATAAAAAAGATGATACAGAACAGAAAAATCAACAAGAAACCACTAAGACACTTGTACCAATCACCTATAACTGGAAGGACTTAAATTCTATAGACAGCTATTTAAAGAGCAAAAGTGTTTTGTTCAATAATTACGGAGAAACTATTGAGTTTGAATTTAAGGAGATAACATATATTGTGGATAATAAAGGAACAGTAAAAAATTGCAACAAAAGCGTCAGAGATATTGTGGAGGCAGTTTATGATTGAAGCGAATAATGTATATAAAAGTTATAAGCAAAGATTGATTAGCATTGATTCTAGAAATAGTTCTTTTTTCCTTTCAAGATTGCTACCCAAAAAACATATTGATTTAGTGAAAGTATTTGAGCAATTAAATAACCACGAAAATCTTTTGGACCAATTGATTAAAGATGGCACTGTTCGCATAAGCAGACTAAAAATTGACGAAGAAACTTTCATAGACTTATTTAAACAACACGATGAAGATTATACAGAAAAAGCTAAAGAACTTGTACCTATTTTACGTAATGAAGATTTCGATCAATATGAAAATCTACTTGAAAAACAGTCACCAGAGAAGAAAATTAATGAGTTCCTTATTAATCTCATCCAAAAGTATGAATCAGAAAGTCATAAACTATTCAAGCAATTTGATGGGTTATATAATCAAGGAAGGGCGATTGAAAGAGACTTTGGTAAGAATGATTTATACTTAGGCTTTCCCTTTGTTGAAGGTAAGTTTCAAAATGATAAAGACTTTCGCGGACCTTTGGTATTACATAGGGTTTCAATTAATGAAAATGGCAGTAATATAGAAATCAGAGTATCATCGGAAGGTAAACTAATAAACCCTGTATTTTTGTTATCCTATTTAAACGAAAATGGGAAAGATTACAAAAGATTTGATTTTGAAATTCCTGATAATCAAAAAGATTACTTAAGCTATACAATCGACTTTATTAAAAAGAATGGAGTAAATTTGCACAACGACACACTCACATTACAAAAAATTGATAGTATAACAAAAAAAGAATATGCTAATAAATATCACAATAATACTAACGTTTTTGATGTAAAATACTATGCCGTATTGGGATTATTCCCAATTTCAAACAGAAACATCTACAATGATCTAGATTACTTGGATAAAAACCCTAACGATGCATCAGAGGTTCTTAACAAATTTTTAACTGGTTCAAAAGAATTCGACGAAGAGGTTGATGAACATTCTCCAAGTGAAGACAAAATCAAGTATATTTCTCCAATAGATTGGAGTCAAAGAATTGTCATTAAAAATGCACTAAAGGATAACTTAGTCATAGAAGGTCCTCCAGGAACCGGAAAATCTCAAACTATTGTCAATATTATAATTAATTTACTGCTAAAAAATAAAAAAATATTAGTTGTTTCAGAAAAATTGGCAGCAATCGAAGTTGTTTATAATAGATTGGGTAAGTTGAGAGAAAATACCCTCATCATTAAAGACTACATCAGAAATAAAGAAGATTTTTTTAATCAAATCAATGAGTCTAAACATCATATTGGAGAATTTAGATATGATGCTGTGTATGATTCTACTTTTGATAAAGCAATTAGCGATTATATTGATGCTTTAAAACAGATTAATAATCCTGACTTTTATAATGGATTTTCATATGAAGATGTTTTAAAGATTGCTAAAAACCATCCTAATGATGTTTTTAATGATGAACAAGATAAAACCATAAATGCATTTATTAAGCATGTAAAAGATAGAGATTACAACATAAAAGAAAGAATTCTAACTCTTCTTGATGAAAAAACTATTGAGACATATAACCAATTTGAAGGAAACTTAAGACTAGATACTTTTAAAAGATTAAACTTTAAAGATATCAATTTTTTTATTGACCAAGTTAATAGTAAAAAGACTAAACAGCAAATCCAATTTAACTATTATCTACATCGATTAAACCGTGAATTAACTGATTTTAGTCAAGTTAGTTTGTTTCAAGTAAATCTTGACAAAAGATTATTTAATTACGCTGCTTTTGAATCATATACTCAAAAACTTTATGACAAGATTAACCAATTTATTATTGATTTAGAAAACTTAAGGTTACCTTTATATAAAGAACTTGGTATAGATAAATCACGCATTAGATTGGCAATTCAATGGAGCGACTTAGCACCTACTGATAAAGACAAATCTATCAGGAAAATATACAGTCCAAACTATAAACTGAGTTTTTGGGCAAAAGTGTTTAAAAAAAGACTAACACTAACTGAGGAAGAATTAGAGTTTCAAGGATATCTTGATAATTTTGCAGACAATTTCGACATTACAAAATTAAGTAACATTATCGATAATTTTCTTGAGACGGATCTATTAATAGCAATTGAGTTTTCTAGAAGAGGTTATAAAACATTACCTGATTTAATGTCTCTTATATTGGCGAGTAATTTTATTGAGTTCAATGATGTGTCATTCGACAAGATATTTTCTCAATTTAAACTTGATTTTGATAAGATAAATCAAACTTCTTTTAATTATTTTCTTGATTTTGATGTTCAAGAACTAAATATTCTCGAGTTGTTTAAAAAATCCAAGATGACAAAAGAGGATTTTATTGATTATGTACTATATGCATATATAGATCAAAAATTTGTAAATGCTGCAGTTTCTATCTCGACGTACTTTGAGAAAGAAGAAGAAAACTATATAAATGTGAAGCAAAGTTTTGAAAGCAAGTACCAAGAATCTGCTCAGTATGTTTATGCTCACGTTAAAAACAACATAGCTTCAATTTTTAGACGTGATAACACAATTTACACCGAATATAATGGATTATTAAGTCAAGCTGAACTGAAACGCAGAAAATCAGTAAAAACTATTTTCGATAGATATGCCAATGCAATAACTACAATGTTTCCTGTCATATTAATGACTCCTGACGTCGTATCTACTGTATTTAAGTTGAAACGAGAACTATTTGACTATGTCATATTTGATGAAGCATCACAAATGTTTATTGAACGTGCTGTCCCAGCTATACATAGAGCTAAAAATGTCATAGTCGCTGGCGATTCTAAACAATTAAAGCCATCTTCAACGTTTACTTCTAGACTAGCTGAGTCAGGTGAGTTAGATGACGATGACAGCGTGTCAAATATTGAACTAGAAGCATTGGATAAAGAAAGTCTTCTTCAAATGGCTAAAGATAAGTATAAAAGCAAAATGATACAGTTTCATTATAGATCAGAACACGAAGAATTAATTGAATTCTCAAGTGCTGCATTTTATGAAAGAAAGTTATTTTTTGCTACAAAAATTGATGGAGGAAGATGGAAAAAACCCATCGAAGTTATCGATGTTCAAGATGGATTTTGGACGAGTGATAATACTAATCCTAATGAAGCGGAAAAAGTTGTTAATTTAGTTTCAAAACTACTAGAAAAAAGGAAGTTAAATGAAACTATTGGAATAATTACATTTAATATCAAGCAGAAAGAGTATATTCAAGATTTACTCGAAGACTCCGAAGATAAAAATATAAGAAACGAAATGGAAAGAATCAATTTAAAAACAGGCGATGATGAAAGTTTGTTTGTTAAGAATATCGAAAATGTACAAGGAGATGAGAGAGATATCATCATATTTTCAATTGGGTACGCAAGGAATAAAGATGATAGAATTAGAGCACAATTTGGATTGCTCAATCAATCTGGTGGTGAAAACAGACTTAATGTTGCTATTACAAGAGCAAAGAAAAAGATTTTTGTCGTTAAGTCTATAAAGGCAAAAGAATTACAAGTAAATGAAAAGAATGCTGGACCACTTAGATTAAAGCAGTATTTAGAGTTCTGTGAGTATGTTGATCAATCAATGATTGAGGAAAAGAAAACCTTGCTTAACCTTATACACGAGTTTGGTGATATTTACATTAATGGTTTGAACGAGTTTGATTCACCATTTGAACAAGAGGTATATGATGAACTGATAAAAGTATTGCCAAACAAGTTGATAATCAAAAATCAGGTTAATGTAGGAGGGTTCTTAATTGATTTTGCGATATATGACAAAGAAAATGAAAAATTTATACTTGGTATAGAATGCGATGGATACAGATGGCATTCAAGACCAGAAGATAGAGAGCGTGATTTTTATCGACAGCAATATCTTGAAAGTCGAGGTTGGAACATTCATAGAATAATTAGTACAAATTGGTGGAATAACAAATACAAAGAGATTGATAAAACGAAATTAATAATTAATGCAATATTAGAAAGAAAAAGCAACCCATAAAGAAGTTAGCGCTTAAGGATGACGCAATTAAATACACCGAATATCCCCCGGTGATTGAGGTTAATACAGAGTTATAGATATGAATATTCATGCGTGTCGCAGGTTCTTTCAGCCTTTTCGGCACCATTTTTTGAATAATTAGTTTTTGGAGAAAGGTTATTGAAGTTCAATAGCCTTTTATTTTTATGGTCAAGAAGATTAGCTATTTTTTGATCTGATGAAATGTAATGTAGATCATGAATTTCTAGGGTCAAAAGGGTTGATTTGAATTTCAATCCCACCCATCAACTTCTAAGATTCGTGTCTTATATTTTGAATACTAGTAAAAAAAATCACTCCAAGAGATGTTGATATTCTCCATAAAATGTTATATAATGCAATTAAGTGGAGGAAATAATATGATTTTGACGACATTAAATCTTAAAGAAATGTA
>JAVEQT010000016.1:0-22781 GCA_034007485.1 Acholeplasmataceae bacterium | reverse complement strand
AAGATTTCTCGTCCAGCAGCACTTGGTTTGTAGTCATGAATGCCGACAACTGCAGAAGGATAGAGCACCATACCATTTAAACCATGCTGAATAGCTCTAAGTACTTCATTTGTAGCAACCGCTTTTGAAGTTTTATAATAAGATTTATTTTTCGTTTTATCGATCACAAGAGGTTCTTTCACAAGACCTCTTTTTTGTTTTGGAATAACATCAACACTCGATAAATAGATAAATCTACAGTGCTTACTTTTAGCAACTTCAATCAATCTTTTTGTTAATTGGACATTTGTTCTAAACGTTTGCATCAAATCACGATTCATTAAATCAATATAAGCAGCACAATGAATGATGATATCATGCTCATTGATATGCGCGTTCAAAAAATCATGATCAAATGATGAACTTATCTTTTTATCGATAGAAAGCCCTTCAAGCGATTCATCTGATCGACGAACAAGAACTCTTACGTTGACATTTTGAGATAATAGATAGCGGACAACATTGTTTCCGATATGCCCGGTTGCTCCTGTAACAATATACATAGGGTTACTCATTTCTTAAACAGAGAATTGGATCTTTCTTGGATGCGATTCGTGCAGGAATAATGCCAGATATACTTGTTAAAAGTGTACTAAGTATAATCAATCCTAAGGCGTATAGGAGAGGTAGACGAGAAAGATGAGGAATATCTGTTGTGCTTTCTAAAAAGATGTTAAGGACTGGGATTAACACATAACTTAATATAATAGCTAGTAAACCAGAAAGTAAACCAATACATAATGTTTCAGCGTAAAAGATAACACCAACGTCTTGTTTTCTAGCACCTATAGCTCTTAATATACCAATTTCTTTAGTTCTTTCAATCACCGATGTATACGTCATGATTCCAATCATGAGATTAGAGATAAAAAGAGATATTAAAGAAAATGCAAGAAGAATGACTGTTGTCGCATCAATCGCGATTCGCATCGTCGATAATCCAATACCTGCAATGTCTAAGGGTTCAACCTGATCATTGATATCAACGAACGCATTATACAATCGTAGATAGCGCATAATTTCATCTTTATCCTCAAAGCTTTTGGAGTAAATGGTGTATGCTATGGGATATGTAGAAAAGCCTAAACCCCTTAAAAAGGATGTTTTTTCAGCTGATGTAGAAAACGTTAAACCGCCAAAAACGGAATTATTTGTACTATATTGATCAGAAACAATCATAGACGCAGCTGCATCTTCCCTCATCTGATTTCCTAACACAGATGTATAGTAAAACCCTGTATTAAGTAAATCTAGATTAAAATCATCCTTAATTCTGATAATTCCTACAATGGGAATGGTTGAAGACTGTGTATCTTGATAAGTTTGAACTAAATCATTTTCTTGATAATACATGCCAACAAAACTATAAAAGATATCATTAGGTAACCATTTGACTTCTAAAGATAAAAGATTGTCAAAAGATAATAAATCAGCACTTGAAAAACCTAATTTTTCAACAAGATCTTTGGATAAACGGTTGTAGCGATCAACAACAACAACCATTTCATTTTTTGAGTCATCTGGCATTCTACCATCAAGTAAATCAAAATAGGATGATAAATAAGATGCATTTACAGGTAATTCAGTGAAAACATCATCGACAGATTTTACACCATCATTACTTACTGCAAACTGATGTGTTTCTCCAAAATTATAATAAATACTATCATATAAACTAGAATCCATCAATTGCACGTGATCATAATAATCAGGTGTTAAGGTATTAATTGTTTGAAACTCATACTGAATGTTTCTGGGATAAATAATGTCATCATTAGAAAAAAGAGGTAAGTTAGGCTGATACATTTCATCAAAAAATGGAACAACAGCGCTTACCCTTTCAACACGAATTGGGAAGGCATTTAATGTTTCAGTTTTTCTAAGTTCAATGAAATGATCAAAACCAGAAGCAACCGCAATGACGAGTGTCATTCCCATGATTCCGATACTAGCAGCCAATATGATGAGGATTGTTCTATACAGTCTCTTTCTTAAATTACTTAATGAAAGCATGAAAGATGTCTTGATTGACATTTTTGATGAATTGAGATGCAATGTATTGGTAGCACTAGATGTGTTTTTTTCATGCAATCGTATATCGGATATGATTAACCCATCACTCATCGTTAAAATACGATCGCTATAGGTTTGAGATAATGCTTCATTATGTGTAACCATCAAAACCAAGTGAGTAGCACTAATCTCTTTTAATATATTCATAACTTCAACACTCGACTGATGATCTAAAGATCCCGTAGGTTCATCAGCCAATATAATATCCGGTTCAT
Source organism: Acholeplasmataceae bacterium (assembly GCA_034007485.1). Lineage (GTDB taxonomy): Bacteria > Bacillota_I > Bacilli_A > Acholeplasmatales > Acholeplasmataceae > Peloplasma. Next base: position 20,454 of record JAVEQT010000016.1, on the reverse strand, counting down.
TCACAAGAGCTCTTGCGATCGAAGCTCTTTGTTGCTGACCTCCAGATAATTGATTCGGACGGTGGTGGATAAAAGATTCGAGTCTCACGGATTGAAGAGCTTTAACTGCTCTACTTTCTTGCTCTTCTGCTGATAATCCAGCAAGTTTTAATGGCATCATCACATTTTCTAAAATGGATAGATGCGGAATTAAATAAAAACTTTGGAAAACGAAACCCACATGCGCATTGCGATAGCTATTCCAATCACTATCTTTAAAGTCTTTGGTATTCGTCTCTTTAATCATCAAATTACCTTGTGTTGGATGATCAAGACCACCGATAATATTTAAAAGTGTTGTCTTACCACAACCAGAAGGGCCAACGATAGAGACAAATCCCGTTTGATCAAAGAAAAGATCAACACCACGAAGTGCTTCAACGCTATGATTTTCCATCTGATAGATTTTTGAGATATTTTTTAATGTGATCATGATTGTCTCCCTATGCTATCTATTATATGTAAAACATATCTTTTTGTCTATGATAAGCTAAAAGGTTTACTTTTATTATAGGACGTAATATAATGAATTCAAAGAAAGAGGTGATTCTCTTATGAGAAAACTATACACGTTACTTGTAGCACTCGTTTTAGTCTTCGGACTTGCTGCATGTACAGATAATGGGAATGTTGAATTTCCAACATTTGATGAGGATGATGTCGTTCAATTATCAGCATCAGAAATGATTACATTGTTTGAAAGTATCGATTATACAGCAGTTGATACAGAGTCTATCAGAATAACGACTCAGGGGCATATCTTTGTACTAAATGAAGACAGCGAAGATAGTGAATATTACAGTTATACTTCTCGTGATGATACAAAAATTACCATTGATGCTACGATCTATGGCTTAGCTAGCGATGTTATTGGTGAAGTTCGTCTTCACGGTGAAGGGGAAATTGATTTTCAGACATCGAGTTATTATGATGATGATTACTCAGAACCAGAAGAATCATCACAAGTAGTTAAAGGAACGATGGGGGTTTATTTTGTTGATGGTTATCTTTATGTAAAAGCAGATGTTGAACATGCTGAAGATGGTGCTGATTTAGAAAGTGCAAACTTCAAACAAAAATTAAACCAACAAGTTACACAAGCTATGCTTGATGAAACAATGGGTCAAGCAGATCCAGATCAAATCGATGATATGATTCCTCAAGAATATTTAGATATGCTTGAAAATGGTGAATTTGATGAAATCATGGACGCTATTCCTAATCTAAAAGTCTATAAAGATGGCGATACATATTCCATTGTTTTCTCAGTGACTAAGCAAGTTATCTTAGATTCATTAGAAGAAATGATTCAAGCAGTGATGGAAGCGACAGGTTCTGAAATGACTCCAACTGAAATCAGTGAAATGGTAACAGAAGCTGAAACTCAAATTAACACGGTTGTTGATGAACTCGAATTTACTTATGTCATTTCAATCACAGGCAGTAAAGTAACGAAGGTTGCTGAAATGCTCACATTTAAGTCTGTAGATGGCAAAATTGATATCGATATGACTTCAATTATTGAAGTTGGTGTGGATCTTCCATCATTCCCAGATGATTTAGATGAATACACATTAGTTGATGAAATCGGTGAAGGTGTATTCGAAGACGATTCAAACATGTATAAATCATAAGTATTAAATAAAAAGGGCTAAGTTCATATTGAACAAAGCCCTTTTTTTGTTGTATTAATTTAATTATTCAGGTTGCTGAGAGTTTTGTTGCACTTGTTGTTTAGCAGCTTCTTTACGTTCCTGATTGCGTAGAACAAATCCTTGATGCATTTCTTCGTAGTTAGCTAAGTATTGTTCTTTAATACCTGTGATATCAGGTTGCGTTTTTGTACCATTATCAACTTGTTGAAAGTGAGCTTGAACTTTACTCTTTAAAGCATCTACCATTTCATCTTTAACAGCTTGTGCATCGAGTTCTCTTTGGTTTTTAAATTGTTGCATGTACGTATTGTGTTCTTCAACCATGTATAAAACGAGTTGCTGAATGGGAATTAATAAGACATCATCAATTGTTAAATCTGGATAGAGTTCCATATAACTGATGATTAATTTAGCATGTCCAACTGTGATATCATACGTATCAACTAACGCTTGAACTTCAGGATCAATCTCACCACACGTTAAGACGACAGCACCAACAGCATTTTCTTGGAAGAACGTTTGAAGTTTCGTTTGAACTTGAAGTTGTAAAGCAGATTCAACGCCCTCGTTCATATTGGCTGTTTGGACGACAACAGCATTATCGTTTCTTTCAATATCTAAATAACCTGTTTGAATGGCAGCGTTCAAATAAAGTTTTAATGCGTCTTCATAATGCAAACCGATTAATGTTAATCCGGCACCAACGATTTCAGCATCTTCATTCTTGTATTTTGCACTGATGACATAACCGTTAACATCAATAATCATTTCCATTTCAGGATTGATATTAACAGAGAGTAAGCTACCAGTTCCTTGAGTTGAAGAACCTTTTGCAGCATTTTTACGTGCTTCATTGGCTTGAACAAATTCTTGAACTTTCGTTTGATAGTTGTTTAAATATTGTTCCATAACACCCGTCATATCAGGTTGCGTTTTTGTTCCAGCAGCAACTGCATCTTTATGTATTTGAACTTTCGCTTGAACTGCTAGTTTCATTTCATTTTTTATGAGAAGCGCATCAGCTTCTTTTTCTGATTTGTATTGTGCGTGATAACTGATCTGAAAGCTAGCTAAATCTTCGATGAGATCCGCGGGTTCAAGAAGAAGTACATCTTCAATCAGCTCTTCAGGATAAGCTTCTAAATATGATAAGACAAGTTTAGCAAATCCATAAGAAATATCGTATGTTTCAACTAACGCTTCAACTTCTTCATTAACTTCACCTTTGTTGATGACAACAGCACCTAAAGCATTTTCTTGGAAATAGGTTTGTAACATCGTTTGAATTTGCAATCTAAATGTTTCATCGAGTTCATCATCTAATGAACTTGCCATGAGAGCAACCCCATTGTCATTTCTTTCAACATCGATATACCCTGTTTCAACAGCAGCATTCATGTAAAGTTGTAAAGCTTCTTGATATGTTTTACCAATTAAGTCTAATCCAGCACCAACGATTTCAGCATCTTCATTCTTGTACATGACGCTGAAGACATAACCTTGAACATCAATAATCATTTCAATGGCTGGATTAATATCAACAGAAACCATACGAGGAACTTCTAAAGCTAACTTAGCTTTTGCTTGAGTCTTTCTTGCTGCATTTCTTTCTTGATAATCTTCTTTCATACCAGCATAATTGTTCATGTAAGAAGCTTCAACACCTGTTAAATCAGGTTGGCTCTTTGTTCCAGCTGTTACAGCATCTTTATGTGCTTGTACCTTTTCTTGAATCATCGCCTTTAATTCATCTTTGACTTCTAAAGCATTTGTTTGACGTTGGTTGCGATACGTAGCCATAAACGCTTGATTTTCTTCACCAATACCCGTCACAAGTTCAGAAGGAGTTAAGAGTAACACATCATCAACAGTCACTTCTGGATGATCAACAAGATAAGCTAACGCCAATTTAGCAAAACCAATGGTAACTTCATGTGTTTCTGAAAAAGCTATAACTTCAGGATCCAAAATACCATGATTTAAGACAACAGCGCCTATCGCATTGTCTTGAAAGAACGTTTGAAGTTTGGTCTGAACTGTTTCTCTAAACTGGTTTTCTTCATCAGCATCACCATTAGCGGCCATTAAGGCTACCGCCTGATCGCTTCTTTCAACATCGATATACCCTGAATCAATGGCTTGATTAAGCATCGCCTTGAGAGCATCTTCATAATGCATTCCAACAAGGTCTAATCCAGCACCTACAATTTCAGCGTCCTCGTTATTTAAGCGATAACTCTTAACTTTATCATCTTGTCCGATGACAAATTGGAAGGATGGATTTATTTCAACCGATAACAACACATCTGTGGATGATGCAGGTGTTTCTGTACCTGTACATGCCACCAAGAATGCAACAAAAAGTCCTAATGCAAACATTGTGATGTACTTTTTCATAGTTTACACCTCTTTCTTCCCCTCACTTAACATACAATCCAAATCGTTAGTTTATTGGAAAAAAAATAAAAAAGCCTGTGATTTAACACAAGCTTTATAAACTCATCATAAGAATTAACGATGTTTTAAATGTGGGAATAAGATGACATCACGAATATTAGGTGTATTAGTTAATAACATAACAAAACGGTCGATACCAATACCTAATCCACCTGTAGGTGGCATACCATATTCAAGTGATTCAACGAAATCAACATCCATTTCAGTTGCTTCATCATTTCCTAATTCTTTTTCTTTTAATTGTCCTTCGAAACGTTCTCTTTGGTCGATTGGATCATTGAGTTCGCTAAACGCATTTGCGTATTCACTACCCATAATAAAGAGTTCAAAACGATCTGTGAATCTTGGATCTTGATCATTTTTCTTAGCTAGTGGTGAAATTTCAATAGGGTGTCCATAAACAAAGGTTGGTTGAACAATTTTGTCTTCACAAAATTCTTCAAAGAACGCTTCAATGATATGGCCAATGGCATAATGTTTTTCGATTTCTACATGATGTTTTTTAGCAAGTGCCTTCGCTTCATCAAGTGTCATCTGTTGCCAGAAGTCAACACCACTCATTTCTTTAACCGCATCAACCATGTGCCAACGTTTCCAAGGTCTACCCATGTTGATGGTTTGTTCTTGAAAAGTGATTTCATAAGAGTTTAAAATATCATAGGTCACTGTTGATAAAGCTTCTTCAACTAAATCCATCATATCACCCATATCAGCATAAGCTAAATAAGCTTCAATGGTTGTAAACTCTGGGTTATGTTTTGCATCCATACCTTCATTTCTAAACAGACGTCCGATTTCATAAACAGCTTCTAAGCCACCAACGATTAAACGCTTTAAAGGAAGTTCAGTGGCAATTCTTAAATAGAAGTCCATATCAAGTGTGTTGTGGTGAGTGACGAATGGTCTAGCGGCTGCACCACCTAAAATGCTATGAAGCACTGGGGTTTCAACTTCGATAAATCCTTTATCATCAAAGAATTTCTGAATGGATCTAATAATTTTAGGACGTGTGATAGCTACTTTTCGTGCATCTTCATTGACGATTAAATCGACATAGCGACGACGTCTAGCTTCCTCTTTATCCTGTAAACCATGAAACTTATCAGGTAAAGGTCTTAAAGCCTTTGTTAAATGTGTGTAAGTAGAAGCTTTAATGGTTAACTCATTGGTTTTTGTGCGAAACATCACACCTTTGATACCAACGATATCCCCTAAGTCAGCAGCTTTAAATACTTCATACTGTGCTTCACCAATAGCATCCATACGCACATAGACCTGAATTTGCCCATCACGATCTTGAATATGCATAAATCCAGCTTTACCTTGACCACGTTTAAGCATAATACGACCTGCTATAGATACTTCAATGTTTTTTTCTTCAAGTTGATCGTGATCAAATTGACTAAAATTATCAATGAGTTGTTTTGTTGTATGGGTACGGACATATTTTTGTCCAAAGGGATCTACCCCTAAATTTTTAAGTTCTTGTGCTTTTTGTCTACGCACAATCTGTTGTTCGTTTAAATCATCTGGAAACATACATTATTCCTCCTAATCCAAGATATTATATCATAACAAAGGCCATAAACAAAGTTATGGCCGTTTTTCTTCTGATAAAAGTTCATACATCATCTCATCTTTTATGGGGACAAGAGATCTTACTTTCACTTTGATAATCTTTAAACCGAGATACAAGGTCAAAAGATCACCTTCTTTAACTGCAGTTGAAGGTTTAGCAAGTTTGCCGTTTACTTCAACTTTCTCTTTTTCAGCAGCTTCTTTAGCTATCGTACGACGCTTAATAATCCGCGCGACTTTTAAATATTTATCAAGCCGCATTGTTGCTGATTTCTGTCTTTTCTTGATACCAAGAAAGTTTTCCAGTGTTCACGATTTCTTCAATATCTGCTTTTGTTAATGTTTCTACCTCATAGAGATAATGAGCGATTAAGTCTAAGAGATTACGATTTTCTGTGATAATGGCTTTCGCTTTTTCAAAACATGATGTGATAATATGACGAACTTCTTTATCAATTTCATGTGCGACTTGGTCAGAGAAATTCTTTTCTTTAAAGTAATCACGACCTAAGAAGACATTTCCTCCAGCACTTTCATATTGTACAGGACCGAGGTCTGACATACCATATTCAGTAACCATAGCACGTGCAATTTGAGTTGCCATTTGGAAGTCATTATATGCACCGGTTGTTACGGTGTCAAATACAATTTCTTCAGCGACACGACCACCGAGATAAGAAGTGATTTGAGCAACTAAGGAACTCTTGGTCGATAAGAATTTTTCTTCGAGAGGCGTCATTAAGTTATAACCACCTGCACGACCACGAGGGATAATCGTAACTTTTTGAACCACATTAGCATCTTTTAGTTTGATACCGATGACGGCATGTCCAGCCTCATGATAAGCAACAGTTTTCTTTTCATCAGGTGAGTATTTTCTTGATTTTTTAGCTGGCCCCATCATGACGCGGTCAATGGCTTCATCCATATCGTTTTCTGAAATGAGTGTTCTATTGTCACGTGCAGCAAGAAGTGCAGCTTCGTTCAGTAAGTTTTCAATATCAGCACCAGAGAAACCTGGGATACGATTTGAAAATTCACTAAGTTTAATTTTTGGATCAAGTTTTTTATTTCTTGCATGGACCTTAAGAATAGCTTCTCGACCTCTTACATCTGGTAAGCTAATCGTAATTTGACGATCAAAACGACCTGGTCTAAGTAAAGCTGGGTCTAAGACATCTGGACGGTTGGTTGCAGCAATGATGATGATACCCATGTTGGTTGAAAAACCATCCATTTCAACCAAAAGTTGGTTTAATGTTTGTTCACGTTCATCATGACCACCGCCTAAGCCGGCACCACGTTGACGACCTACTGCATCGATTTCATCGATAAAGATGATACAGGGTGAATTTTCTTTAGCTACTTTGAATAAATCTCTAACACGAGAAGCACCAACACCCACAAACATTTCTACGAAATCAGAGCCTGAAATCGAGAAGAATGGGACGTTTGCTTCACCTGAAACAGCGCGTGCTAGAAGTGTTTTACCTGTACCAGGTGAACCGACAAGAAGGACACCTTTAGGAATACGCGCACCCATGTCGACATATTTTTTAGGATTTTTTAAGAAGTCAATGAGTTCTTCAAGTTCTTGTTTTTCTTCTTCAACACCAGCAACATCTTTAAATGTAATCGTTTTTTCACGATTGAGTTTTGCGCGGTTCTTTGCAAAATCAAAGGCTTTAGAATTTTGGTTGTTTGCGTTTCTAAAGATAATGAATAGAATAACAAGGACTAGAATCATAGGGACAAGATTTAATAAAACAGTCCAAATGGTGACCCCAGATCTAACTCCAATAACGGTTGTTCCACCTTTTGATTCAACAGTCAACATGATCTCTTGTGCATTTTCCAAAGGCATGATACCTTCAAATGAGATGGTACTATAATAATTTGCAGAAGCGCTATCTTTATAAAATGTACCTTCGATTTCAACTAAGGTGATGTTATCACCACCAACAGGTGTGTACTTTAAAGATTCGATATGTCCTAAATCAGCAGCTTCAGTGAGTTGTGTTACATTAAGTTGCGCAACTTCGCCCTGAAGGGCATCTCTTAAAAACAGGAAAACACCAATCACGATGACCAGCGTAAACAGCATGATCAAATAATCGGGTTTCTTGCGATATTCAACTTTTTTCTTGTTTGGGTTTTGATTCATTTTGTCACCCCTTATTTTGTGTTATATACTTCAGGCTTCAGGATGCCTACATATGGTAAATTACGATAATGTTCATCATAATCAAGACCATAACCTACGACAAACGCTTTTGGAATCACACGTCCAACGTAATCGGGTTGATATGGTTTTTTTCGTCCACCAGGTTTATCTAAAAGCGTAGCAATCTTTACAGAAGATGCACCGCGATGTTTAAATAACTCTAACATGGTGACGATGGTTGATGCTGTATCAACGATGTCTTCAACGATTAAAACGTCTCTGCCTTTAATCGATAAATCTAAATCCATTTTTATTTTGACATCACCAGATGATGAAATACCACCATGGTAGCTTGATACTGACATATAAGCGATATCAAATTTAAGATCAATTTGACGTGTTAAGTCTGCTAGAAAAGGAACGCAGCCTTTAAGTAAACCAACAACAATCAAATTCTTATCTTTGTACTCTTGAGAAATCTCTTTTCCCATACGTACAGTAATGTCATGGATTTCTTGTTCAGTAACAAGTATTTCTGCAATATCTTTATGCATGTTTGCGCACCTCTTTTAGGGTAAAATAGAGTGTTTGATCTGACCCTAGTGTTTGATTGAGATAATGATTTTGGACCCATAAAATTGTTCCATCGTGATCAGTTAATATCCATAAATCATTTCTAACATCCATTGGAATCTTTTCATCGATGAAAAGTTTTTTTAACTTCTTATGTCCATAGGAATAAGCGAGTTGGTCACCTTCCATGCGGTGTCTTAGAATCAATGGAAATGCTAATTTATTATAACATAATTTTGTAAATTCTTCAGTTTTGGAACTGGATTTGGATAATAATGTGAAAATAGCCATATTTCCAATACGTGTTTCGCCTTCTTTGATTAAAAATTGAACATCATCTTTATCAGTTAATGGCTTAATAAAAGCATCTTGATAGGATTTAATAAAGCAATGATTCATGTTTAATCGATAGATGGAGTTGGGTTTGTTGGATAAAAGCATACGCTTAATCTTTTGAATGATTTCATAGGAAATGTTGAGTTCATAAGATTCAATTAGATAAGCAATCGCATCATCTTGTAAAACCTTATCCCATGTTTTAAAACGTTCAAGATTAATGTGCCCGTTTTTGATGGTTTGTTTCGTTTGATTTCTAATAAAGAAAAATACATCAGATATTTGGTTATGATACTGCTTGATTTGATCTAAAAGCATGTCATTTTCTTGTTTCATAATAGGAACAACAGAATGACGATATCTGTTTCTAAGATAAGTGTTTTCTTCATTAGATTCATCATCTAAAAAAGAAATGTTGTTTTCTTTAGCGTAACTTAAAATCTCTTTTTTAGAGATGTAAAGCAAAGGTTTAATATAAGAAAAACTTTCTGTTTCATTGATTTGTTGCATGCCTGCATAACCTAAAAGATTGCTGCCACGTGTCAATTTAATTAAGACATTTTCGAAAAGATCGTCTAAATGATGTGCCGTTAAAATATATCTGGTTTGATAAATTTTAGCGACCTCATTTAAGTAGTGTTCACGCAAGATGTGAGCTTGATGATGAAAGTTGCCTTGATTGACCTTAATGGTATAATAATGGAAGGGAACATCGATGGATTTGCAATATTGCTCAACTAAATCTTTTTCGATTACAGATTGATCACGCTTTAAATGATTGAAGTGAACAACAACTAAAGGATAAGAAGTACCCTTTAACATATGTAGTAAAGTCATAGAATCAACACCACCACTGACGGATATAATCAGTGTTGATGAGGATGGTATATGGAGATCATTTTTAAGTATGCTTTGCATAGACTTCATGAAATACACCTCTTTCTACACGTTTATTATACACGATATATTGTAAAAATTTTGAATAAATGTCTTAAACATATGCTATAATACATTCAGTATAAGGGAGGCCAAACATGTTGATTTTAGCTAGTAGTTCACCAAGAAGAGCAAAGTTACTAAAAGATGCAGGTCTTGATTTTATTGTCGTTCCTAGTCATTTAGAAGAATTTGTCGATGAAAAGTATAAACCACACGAACTCGTTTTAGAACTGGCAAAACAAAAAGCATTATGTGTTGCTGCTAAGTATCCTGATGATGTCATCATCGGTGCAGATACAATCGTTGTTTTTGAAGATCAAGTCTTAGGAAAACCAAGAGATGAAGAAGATGCATATCGTATGCTAAGACTCTTATCGAACGATCGTCATGTCGTCTACACAGCGGTTGCATTAGTCAAAGGGGATCACGTGAAGTCATTTGTATCTGAATCAGAAGTTTGGATGAGAAATTTATCTGATTTAGAGATTCGAAATTACATTAAAACAGGTGAACCTATGGACAAAGCTGGAGCTTATGCTATCCAAGGTGAAGGTGGAGATTTGGTTGATCACTATAAAGGTGATTTCTTCACAATTGTCGGTCTACCATTAAAAGAACTTCTTGAACAGTTGAAAAACTTATAAGTCATCTTACAAAGATGGCTTTTTCTTTATATCTAAATAAGCCATTTTATTGTATAATAAAAGGTACATAAAGCGTTTACATGGGAGGATTTTATGCCAAAAGAACCATCCTGGAAAAAGAGTATTGTTTATCAGATCTATCCGCGAAGTTTTAAAGATTCTAATGGGGATGGTATAGGCGATATTCAAGGCATTATCTCAAAGCTTGATTATGTCAAATCACTCGGTATTGATGTGATTTGGCTTTCTCCTGTTTATAAGTCGCCCAATGACGATAATGGATATGATATCAGTGATTATTTAGACATTAATCCTGAATTCGGAACCATGCATGATATGGATGAATTGATTGATCAAGCCAATCAAAGAGGGTTAAAGATCATGATGGATTTAGTAATCAATCATACATCAGATGAACATCCTTGGTTCATTCAAAGTCAAGATCCATCAAGTCCTTATCGTGATTATTATATTTGGCAAGAAAAACCTAACAATTGGACAAGTTTTTTTGGTGGGAAAGCGTGGGATAAAATAGGAGATAGTTACTATCTTCATCTCTTCTCAAAAAAACAACCTGACTTGAATTGGAATAATCTCAAAGTCATGGATGAAGTAAAAAAAATTATGCGATATTGGCTAGATAAAGGGATTTATGGCTTTCGCTGTGATGTGATTAACATCATTTATAAAACGTCTTTAGCAGACGGGAAGAAGCATCTTGTGTTAACTGGAAAAGAACACTACCATTCACAAGAAGGCATGCATAAAATCTTAAAAGAATTAAGAAAAGATGTGCTAGATCACTACGATACAATGACCGTTGGAGAAACTGTTTTAGTGACAACTAAGCAAGCCAATGAACTCATTGAACCAGATAGAAAAGAACTCGATATGGTTTTTGGTTTTCAACATATGGAAACCGATCAAATCAGCAACAAATGGTTTCGAACAAAGTTCAAACCACATAAGCTGATTAAGACGTTAATCAAATGGCAAAATGACGTTTATTGGAATGCTAATTATTTAGAAAATCATGATCAAACACGCTCTGTCACACGTTTTGGTGATGATAAAGTCTATCATCAAGAAAGCGCGAAAATGCTTGCTATGATGAACATATGTTTAAAGGGAACGCCCTACATTTATCAAGGTGAAGAAATTGGCATGACGAATGGTGATTTTCAATCACTTGATGAATTTCAAGATATTGAGACTCATCGCATCATCGCGCTTGCTAAAAAGCTTCATTTCCCCAAATGGTATCAACGTCGCATGATGCGTATCTCGAGCAGAGATCACGCACGGACACCGATGCAGTGGAATGATCAAGGCGGGTTTTCAACTGTAAAACCATGGTTGAAAATGAATCAAAACACAAACACGATTAATGTCAATCAACAACTCAGTCGAAAAGATTCAATCCTATCGTTTTATCAACAGCTTATTGAACTGAGAAAACAATATCGTGCCCTTTATGAAGGATCTTTCGAAGCTATATCAACCAAGAATAACATCTTTATCTATAGAAGAAGATATGAATCAGAGTCTTTTGTAATTGTTCTTAATTTTAATAAAAAGAACAGAGTTTTTAAGAACCCAATTAAAGGTAAAATTCTTTTATCGAATACCAATAACGATTCCACATACTTAAAGCCTTATGAAGCTCGCTTAATCAAGGAGGTTTAGCCGTGATTTATGACCTAAAACCCTATTTTAAATTAGAGACAAAAGATCTTCATTACATTTTTCGAATTTTACCTACCGGTCAACTCGAACATCTCTATTTTGGTAGAAAAATCATCGATGATCAATTTGAAGTACTTCACGCAAAAATCACTGCAGGTGCAGGTTCACAAATTGAATATGAAAGAGATGGACACAAAACATTACTTGATATGACACCTCTTGAATACTCAGGTATTGGAAAAGGTGATTTTAGATTATCTCCCATCGAGATTAAAATGCCTGATGGTACATATGTCAGCGATTTTATTTATGATCATCATCAGGTGATTGATGGTACTTTACCAAGTGAAAGCTTACCCTTATCAAAAGAAGATGATAAAACAAAGACATTGATTATCACGATGAAGGATGAACACTTGCATGTTGAAATGGATCTCGTATATAGTGTCTTTTTTGAATCAAACACCATATCACGTCGCGTGATCCTGCGTAATAAAAACCAAAATGCTTTAGTCATTAGAAAAATCATGTCAATGATGCTTGATTTAGACTCTAAAGATTATGATTTATACACATTTGATGGTGGATGGATTAAAGAAGCACACAAACATAAACGTGCATTATCTTATGGCACATACAGTGTTGATTCTACAACAGGATCTTCATCCAATCGACACAATCCAGGCATTATATTAGCAAAAAAAGATACCAATGAAGACAGAGGAATTTGCATTGGGCTAAATTTAATCTACAGTGGTAACCATTATGAAGCTGTTCAAATCTCAAATCATGATTTGTTACGCGTCATGACGGGCATTAACCCCCACTGTTTCGAGTGGGAATTAAAAGAAAATGAAATCTTTGAAACACCAGAGGCTGTTTTAAGTTATTCTGATCAAGGGTTTAACCAATTGTCAAAGCATTTTCATGATTTTATCAATCATCATATAGTACCTAGGCAATTTCAATATCAAACAAGACCTGTCGTCTTAAATTCATGGGAAGCTTTTTATTTTAACTTTAATCAGTCCAAACTTTTGAAACTTGCTAAGCAGGCAAAAAAGTTGGGTGTAGAGCTTTTTGTTTTAGATGACGGGTGGTTTGGACATCGTGATGATGATACAAGTTCACTTGGTGACTATACCATTAACAAGAAGAAACTTCCCTTTGGTCTAAAATATTTAGCTGATCAAATTCATAAGATGGGTTTGCAGTTTGGTTTATGGTTTGAACCCGAAATGGTGAATCCTCAAAGCGAACTCTATCAAAAGCATCCAGAGTATGCGATTAGCATACCAGGTAGAAATCCTTCTCTAGGTAGAAATCAACTTGTCCTCGATTTATGTCAAAAAGAAGTAAGAGATTACATTAAAACCTCTCTGATGTCCGTTTTAGATACTGTTACAATCGATTATATCAAATGGGATATGAATCGTCATATCACTGATATGTACTCAAAAGCACTCACACATCAAGGGGCATTTTATCACCAGTATATTCTAGGACTCTATGATATTCTTTTTGATATCCAAAAAAAATATCCATCCATCCTTATTGAAACATGTTCATCAGGGGGGAATCGTTTTGATTTAGGCATGTTATCTTTTGGCGCACAAGTCTGGGCATCAGATGATACCGATCCAATAGAACGATTAAAGATACAAGAAGGATTAAGTTATTTGTATCCGCTATCGACGATAAGCGCACATGTAAGTTTAGCACCACATGCTCAAACGCTTAGAGAAACACCTCTATCAACACGCTTTAATGTGGCTAGCTTCGGTGTTTTAGGTTATGAACTAAATTTTGATTATTTATCACCTGCAGAAAAACAAGAGATAAAGCATCAAATTGCTTTTTATAAAACACATCGCGATCTTTTTCAATTTGGTGAATTTAAACGTCATGAGAAAAAAGATAATTTCCATATGACTTGGCAAATTCAACATAAAGAAAGTACAATCATCGCACAATATCAAACACTTGCAGAAGCAAGTCCAGCTTTTGAAAAACTATATGTGAAAGATGTTGAAAACGAAAAAATGTATCGCATCCAAAACTTTAAGCAACGCCTTCCATTAAAGCGTTTCGGGCACTTAATCTCACACGCTTTACCAATTAAGTTAAACACAAATGGTTTTATCATGAGACAGATTGGTAAGTATAAAACGCTCGATAACGCAACAATCGATACGATTGCTAGTGGTCTGATTTTACAACAAGGTCTTAAGCTTAAACAACAATTTATGGGCACATATTATAATGATCAAACACGTATGATTGGTGATTTTGGATCGATGATATATGTCATTGAACCTTTTTCAGGAGGAATAAGTGATGAGAAAAATAATTCCATTTAATCGCGGGTGGTTGTTTTCAATCTATCAAGATGGTCATGAAAAGATGATAGATTTTTCGTCGTTTGAAAAGATTGAAATTCCCCACTCTCCAGTCGTCATTCCTTTCAACAATTTTGATGAAGCGATGCTTTTTGGGAAATTTACCTACGTTAACAAACTTCTTGTTGATGATGATATGAAAAATAAGCATGTTGTGATACGTTTTGAAGGTGCTGCCCATAAGGCAGATGTTTTTGTTAATGATAACCTTGTAATGACACATGAAGGTGGCTATATCCCGTTTGAGGTTGATTTAACGTCTTTCATTGATCACAATGATGAAATCATCATAAAGGTGATCCTCGACACTCATGAAAATCCACAGATTCCTCCATTTGGTGGTGTTGTCGATTATTTGGGTTATGGAGGCATTTACCGTGAAGTCAGTGTTGTTGTGACAGATATGGGGTATATCGAAGATCTCTTTATTGAACAATACGGGAAACCATCAATCAAAGCACATGTGAAAACATCGATTGAAGGGGGAACTATTGATCTTGTCATCTATAATCAGAACAAAGAAAGAATTTGTTTTGCCAAAGAAGATGTGACAAGCGAACTTACAACACTTTCATTGAACATCGAAAATTCAATCCTTTGGGATACAGATAATCCGTACCTTTATGAAGCATGTGCAACATATCATCACGGTGATGACACTGATGCATACTGCATACGATTTGGGCTTCGTGAAGCGATATTCAAACGTGATGGTTTTTATTTAAATCAAAAAAAGATGATTATACATGGCTTAAATCGACATCAAAGTTATCCTTATGTAGGCTATGCCATGCCTAAACGTGCACAAATTGAAGATGCCGATCTCATTAAATTTGAACTGGGATGTAACATGGTTAGAACCTCTCATTATCCTCAATCCAAGCACTTCTTAGATCGCTGTGATGAAATCGGTCTTTTAGTATTAGAAGAAATTCCTGGTTGGCAACATATTGGTAATGAGGCTTGGCAAGAAAGCTCAATCAGAAATTTGGATGCTATGATTGAACGTGATCGCAACCACCCATCGATTGTACTATGGGGAGTCAGAATTAATGAGTCACAAGATCATGATGCTTTTTATCAAAAGACAAATGCACATGCGATGGCACTTGACCCAACAAGACAAAGAGGTGGTATCAGAAACTTCCCTAAAAGCCATTTCTTTGAAGATGTGTACACGTATAATGATTTTTCTCATATTGGTTCCAATCGTGGGTTGGAAAAGAAAGAGAAAATTATGGGAGATGTCCCGTATCTCGTTACTGAGTTTAATGGGCATATGTTTCCCACAAAGCGTTATGATGATGAAACACATCGTATTGAACATTTAAAAAGACACTTAAATGTTTTAAATGAAGCTTTCAATCCAGAAAACAAACTCGCTGGAGCCATTGGATGGGTGTTTGCTGATTATAATACACATCAAGAATTTGGTAGTGGAGATAAGATTTGTTATCACGGTGTTTTGGATATGTTTCGTATTCCAAAATATGCTTCTCTAGCATATCGCGTTTTACAGGATAAACAAGATGTTCTAGAAGTTGCATCAACCATGAATCTTGGTGAATATCCAGCAGGCAATTTAAATAAGATATATGTGATGACCAATTTGGATGAAGTTAAGATGTACAAAAATGATACATACATCAAAACATTTAAACCCGATCATAAAACATATCCTCATCTTCCTCATCCACCGATTATTATCGATGATTTCATTGGTGAAACATTAAAGAACAATGAGAAGATGTCAGAAAAAGATGCTGAGCTCACTAAAAAAGTGCTCAAAGCAGTTGCACAATATGGTAACCATTTACCATTAAAATACAAATTAAGCATGCTCTATATCTTAAAGAAATACAAGAAATCTTATGATGATGCAGTTAGACTCTTCTACACGTATATGACGGGGTGGGGATCAAAACATCACGAGTATAAGTTTGAAGGTTATCAACAAGGTGAACTGAAATCGGTTGTTAAAAAATTACCGGTTAAAGAAACAAAAATCATTTTAGAACATGATGGAAAAGATTTAGTGATAGGTGATACATATGATGTCAAACGTTACACAATCAAAAAAGTTGATCAAAACCATCATCTTCTACCCTATGCTTTTGATGCAATTAAGATTGAAATAGAAGGCGCTATTGAACTGATTGGACCTCATCAAATCAGTTTACAAGGTGGGGCTATTGCATTTTGGATAAAATCAAAAACAAAAGGTAAGGGAAAGATCATCATCCATCATGATGACTATCAAATCATTGAAGAGGTGAAATGTATATGAAAATGACATTAGAAGACAAAGTTGAACTGCTTGATGGACTCGATGTTTGGCATACAAAACCTGTCTCTGGTTTACCATCTTTAATGATGGCAGATGGACCCCACGGTTTAAGAAAACAATACGAGGCAACTGATAATCTTGGCGTCAAAGGAAGTATACCTGCAACCTGTTTTCCAACAGCAAGTCTAACAGCCTGTAGCTTTGATAAAACGTTATTAAAGCGCATGGGGTACTTGATGGCACAAGAAGCAAAAGCTCATCAGGTCAATATTATTTTGGGTCCGGGTATCAATATGAAAAGATCACCACTTTGTGGTAGAAATTTTGAGTACTTCTCAGAAGATCCTTTTTTAGCAGGAGAACTAGGAGCAGCTTTTGTTAGAGCAATCGAAGATGAAGGTGTAGGGACATCGGTTAAACACTTTTTCGCAAACAACCAAGAACGTTACAGATTTACAATTGATGCTATTGTTGATGAGCGCGCGCTTCGCGAGATCTATCTCAAAGCATTTGAAAGAGTTATTAAAGAAAATCCAGCAACCGTGATGGCAAGCTACAATAAAATCAATGGATATTATGCAACAGAGCATCCTTATTTAAATAAGATTCTAAGAAAAGAATGGGGATATTATGGTGTTGTTGTTAGTGATTGGGGCGCTGTTCATCATCGTCTTGAATCACTAAAAGCATCAACTGACCTCGAAATGCCATCATCTTTTGGGTATCGCACAAAAGAGATCATGAATCATGTACAAGATGATGTTGTGCGTCAAGCCATTAATAAGTCAGCTGATCGCTTAGTAGAAATGGTTAAAAAATATAAAGCATATGATAATGTAAACTACGATGAAGAAACCCATCACGAGGAAGCCATAAAGATAGCAAGAGAATCAATGGTATTGCTTAAAAATCATGAGATACTTCCAATAAATAAGAAAGAGAAAATTTTAGTTGTTGGAGGATTTATCGAACATCTTCGCTATCAAGGCGCAGGTTCTTCCCACATTAATCCAACAAAACTTGAACAAGTCAAAGATATTATTGGTGATTATACGAATGACTATATCACAGCAACCGGCTATACACTAGATGATACTAAAGATGATGACCTGTTTAACGAGGCTATCGAACTTGCAAAAGATGTAGATAAAGTCATATATTTCTTTGGATTACCTGAAAAAGAAGAAGCTGAAGGTTATGACCGTGAACATCTCAATATTCCACAAAAACAAGTTGATTTACTAAAAGCCATACATGCAGTAAATGCTAACATTGTGGGTGTTGCTGTCGGTGGGTCTGTTATAAACCTTTCATTTGAACACGAATATCTTAAGGGACTATTGTTGGCATATTTAGGTGGTCAAGGCGCAGCAAGAGCTATATTTGACTTGTTATTTGGAAAAGATAATCCATCAGGAAGATTGGCAGAGACTTGGATTGATCACATTGAACAATGTAACGTCCAACTGACAAAAGATAATCATGCCATCCACTACGACGAATCGATTTATATCGGCTATCGCTACTATCAATCTTTCAACCAAAAACCACACTATCCCTTTGGTTATGGATTGAGTTACACAACTTTTGAGTATCAAAATATCGTATTAAATGAAGACGATAAACAATTCACGCTTTCATTTGACCTAAAGAATACAGGAAAAATGAAGGGAAAAGAAGTTGTACAAGTCTATATTGGAAACAATGAATCTCAAACCTACAAAGCAAGAAGAGAACTTAAAGCGTTCGATAAAATCGAACTCTTACCCGGTGAAATCAAACATATTTCCATCGGTATAGATAAATCATCTTTTGCCCATTGGGATACGTATAAGAATCGATGGATGATTGAAACGGGAGACTATAGTATCATCTTAGGAAAACATGCATGCAGTGAAATTGAGTCCATGGATGTTCATCTTTCAGGTGAAGAGGTTCATGTATCATCACTCAGTTATCAAAAGTACACCTATGATACTTCTGACTTTCAAAAACTTATCCCTCATCCACTTCCTCCTAAATCCATTAAGAAAGGCCGACCTTATAATCTATCATCAACACTTGAAGATGCATCACATACATGGTTAGGTAAACTGGTTGCTAAAATGGTTGTTAGAACAGCAATGAAACAAACCGCAAGCATGAGTCATGATATGATCGAAATTGCTAAGAAAACAATGATGGAAACGCCGATTCAAATGCTCGTTTTATTTTCTGCAGGTCAAGTGACCTTTGAAATGGGTGAAGGACTTGTCGATCTCATGAATGGTCACGTTATTAAAGGGTTACGCAAATTAAGAAAGAAATCGGAGAAAAAATCATGACAAATGAAACCGTCAGTAAGAAGACGAAATATGTTTACGCGATGAGCGGTATGGGCAGAGATATGATGTATGCCCTTTATGCAAATTTTTTACTTGTATTTTTAACAGATGCCGTTGGATTAGAAAATTGGCAAGTGATATCAATTGGTACAATTATTGCAGTATCACGTATTTGGGATGCGATTAATGATCCCATTATGGGAACCATTATTGATAACACACGATCAAGATATGGCAAGTTTAAACCTTGGATACTCATTGGCGCTCTCTCATCAGCTGTCATTTTCTATCTTTTATTCCAAGACTTTGGTTTAACAGGAACAGCGTTTGTTACTGTCTTTGGTATTCTCTACGTTCTATCAGGTATGACGTTTACAATGAATGATATTGCGTATTGGTCAATGTATCCAAGTTTTACAACAAACCCTAAAGAAAGAGAATCTATTGGAGCTTTAGCACGTATTTTTGCTAGTATTGGTATGTTTTTATCAATCGCCTTAGTCCCCATTATTTATCAGAATGCTAGCGTTGGACCGGTTAAAGCTTTTTCGATGATTGCTCTTGTGGTTGTTTTAATTTATGTTACATCTCAAGTAATTATATTTTTCTTCGTTAAGCAACCATCGAACAAGATTGCTCAGGCGGATGTGAAAAAATCAACTTTAATTGATATGGTTAAAGTCATTGCTAAAAATGATCAGTTAGTTGTCATCATTGTTTCTATT
Source organism: Acholeplasmataceae bacterium (assembly GCA_034007485.1). GTDB lineage: Bacteria > Bacillota_I > Bacilli_A > Acholeplasmatales > Acholeplasmataceae > Peloplasma. The sequence continues at coordinate 648 of JAVEQT010000016.1, read as the reverse complement.
TTCTTATTCAATGCAGGCTATTTTATTACAACCGCGCTTGGTATTTATTTTTTCAACTATGACTTTAACAAGTATGGTGGTGGAGAATTTACGATGTTTATGGGGATACTAGCTGTTAGTCAACTGACTGCACTTGGCATATTCCCTAAGTTAATGCAATACATGTCACGTAAAAAACTATTTACTATTTCTGTGATCATGGTCGTTATTGGCTATATCATCTTTATGAGTGTGGGATATGTATTACCACTCAACATGTTGTTTATCGGTATTGCAGGTTTAATCTTGTTTTCCGGTCAAGGATTTATTCAAGTTTTGGTTTTAGTTATGTTAGCTGATACCATTGAATATGGACAGTGGAAACTAGGGACTCGAAATGAATCAATCGTGTTTGCAATTAATCCTTTTGTCACAAAACTTGCAACAGCGGTTCAAGTCTTTATCGTATCGATTACACTTGCAGCTTCCGGATTAAACGAATTTGTTATCAACCCGCTAACTGAAGCGAAGCGGCTCAATCCTAATATGACCACTGAACAAGCTAGAGCTATGATTGCTTCTAACGTGACACCAGAAATGCTCCTAAATTTGAGAACTGCAATGATTATCATGCCACTCATTTTAATCGTGATATCATATCTTGTTTAT
>JAVEQT010000091.1:0-4980 GCA_034007485.1 Acholeplasmataceae bacterium | reverse complement strand
AACCATGAAGAGTACAACAAAGCCCTTAGCTAAGCTGAATAATTTTTTCATTCGCATGTGTGTTCCCTCCTTCTTAGCCAAAATCATTTTATAGTAAAAACTATAAATAGTCAATTTTATGAGGTAAAATACCGTTATTTCGCCTTAAAAAGCAAAAATGAAGTCTTTAAACTTCATTTGTTGAATCTATTGAAGACATTCTGAGTGCTTTGATCCGCAATTGAAATTGGGTTGTGATCAGATTGGCTTCTTTATAAAATTGTGAGTTTGAGAATATTTTTGCTGTATCATGCATGAGGTATTCAAGCAGTACATAGTGGTCTGATTGAAGATAGACATTTAAGATATTTTTTCTGATATAGGGAATGATTTTGCTTGAGTCTTTGCTGTATTTGGTTTTCAAATATTCGATTAATATGCTATCAGATTGTAGGATTTTGGTTGGTTTTTTATGTTCGATGACATAATGAAGTGCCTCAATTTCTTTTTTAGCTTCAAGTGATAAAAGGTAGATGATAAACCAATCTGTTAAATCATCTTTTTGCCTTGCAAGTGTAATGACTTCATCATAACGATGATGTGTGTAACACGAAAGTGCATATGGCAGATGATTAAGCGTGTTCAAACGATCAAGACGCATCATAGTTTTTTTAATTTCATGCGGCGACTGATAATGAGCTAAATGAAGTAATGCTATGCATTTCATTTCTTTGGTTAGATGATCAAATCCGTGATCCATCACTTCATGTAAATAAAGTTGATAATACTGACCAATTTCGGATACTTTATGCATGTTGAAACCTAATCTTAAATGTAACCTCATGGTTAATAGATAAAGCTCTAAGTGGTCTTCCTTTTTCATCCATGGAATTTCTTGCGTGAGGCGATAAGCTTCTATCAATTTCTCAGCATGAATCAAAGCTTCACATACACAGAGTAAAACTAAAGTAAGTTCGTTCGGTTTTAAATGAGGAACAAATTGTTGTGTCACTTTGAAATGATCAAAAACTGTTAGAAATTCTTCCGTGATTGCTGTTTCAATTAAATGGATCACTCTTGCTTGGTGATCTTCTCTATCGCGATATGTTTCTATGTAACTCCTTTTGGGCTTTTCCAAATTGAAGAGGAGTTCAGTTAATTCAATCAAATCATTTTCATATTTCTCTATATCATATTGTATTTGATCTTTTAATCCAAATCGTTCAACGAGTTGATCCACAAAATCTAAATTGGGATCAATTTGATTATTTTCTAATTTCGATAGATATGAAATGCTGCATATACCTTCCGCCCCTTCCTCAAGTGTCATCCCCATTTCTTTACGCTTGAGTCTAATCGCCGAACCAATAGGTTTGATCTCGAAGTGCTTGAGATCTTTCCTTTTCTTTAGTTGGCGATACAAGTAATTCAAATTCATTACGTATCTCCTTTTTTGGTAAATTTTCTTACAAAAGATATAAGAAATCGACATACACAATCAATGTGATTTATAAGAAAAAAAGGCCTAGTGGCCTTCTTAAAATAAAATTTTATCTTCACTCTTGCATAAATCATATAAGGGACATTGATAGCATTTCGGATTTTTAGCTAAGCAGTGGTATCTTCCAAAAAAAATCATTTGATGATGAAGTCGAAACCACTCAGATTTTGGGAATTTCTTCATGAGTTTCTTCTCAATATCTAATACCGTGTCACCCTTTTTTGCAAGACCTAAACGTACTGCAATGCGAGCTACATGCGTATCGACTGCAAATGCTGGGATACCAAATGCATTACTTAAAACAACATTGGTCGTTTTTCTTCCAACCCCTGGTAAAGCTTCTAATTTCTCTCGTTCACCAGGAACAATACCATCATACGTTTCATCGATAACCTTAGCAAGTTCTTTGATATTTTTCGCTTTATTGCGATAAAGTCCAATCGATTTAATGATGTCTTCAAGGTGTTGAAGTGGTGCATTTTTTAAATGCTTAGGTGTTGGATAATAATGAAACAATTGTGGTGTTACACGATTGACTGAAACATCGGTGGTTTGTGCGGATAATACAACAGCCACCAATAACTCAAATGTGTTTGAAAACCTGAGTTCTACTTTGGCATGAGGAAACATTTCGTTGAGCGTCTTTGAAATGATCTCTGGTCTATTCATTTGATGTTTTTATAGATTTGGTCAAGTGCTTCTTCTAAATCAGCATCGATTTCAATGGGTTTTAACGCATTTTGATTGAGCATGCGCTCAACAAGCTTGATGCTCACTCTTTCCCCTGCGTCCTCAATCGCTTTTATCATTTGTTCACTTGTAAAAGATTTCTCTTCAAACCAACGTCTGATATTCTCAAGTTCATAAGGTAATAGACCACGACCTAAACCCTGTTCAAACAATCGAATGACTTCCATAATCTCATTTTCTTTTGATTCTCTAAGTCTGTCAATTTCATCTTGTCGCATTAAATTCTCTATTTTCTCTAAAGCAAAGTCAAGATCAAAAATTTCTCTTTCTCTTCCATCTTTACTTTCAAGTTTGACCGAAACAAAACCTTTATCAATCAGAGATTCGACAGCATTTCCAATGGCATCATTTCCGATATCTACTCTTCTAGAAATAGATGCAATCGTAAACGTCTTTCTTTTTTTATAAATTGAAAAAAGTGCAATGAGCACAGACATTTCTGCCATAGACAATTTTAATCTACGATATTCTTTTAATAGAATTCTTTCAATAGAAAGATCAAATTCTTCATAAAGTCGTTTGATGATCATAATTACCCTTCTTCAATGCATCTTTTGCTGCATTTTGCTCTGCTTCTTTTTTCGTTTTTCCTGATCCTATACCTAATGTGATCACATTATCGAGTTTAACAGCAGCTTCAAATTCTTTATGATGGGAAGGTCCTGTTTCTTTAATAATATGATAACTGATTGATCGTTTATCCCCAGCTTGAATATATTCTTGAAGTGTTGACTTATAGTCTTTAATGTTCCATACCATGTTTAAGTTAGGTACGATTAACTTATAAAACAGTTTGTGAGCGTACTTAAATCCTAAGTCGAGATAGACCGCACCAAATAAAGCCTCAAAAGCATCTGCAATCATCGCATCATTCGCACCTTTGACAACTTCACCGCGACCAAGTTTAATGTAATCTTTTAAATTTATCAAAGAAGCATATTTCACTAAGGCTTCCTCACAAACAGCTTGTGCTCTTCGTTTCGTCATTTGACCTTCGTCAGCTAAATCTTCTTGATAAAGATAATCACTCATGAGAATACCAATCACTGAATCACCTAAAAATTCAAGTTTTTCATTTTTTTCTGTTTGATTTTCATTCGCATAGGATGCGTGTGTCAGTGCAAGATCATAAAGTGATTCATCCTTATAGGGAAGATTAAGCTTCTCTAACAATTGTTTCATGCTTGAGTTACTTCTTTCTTCTCTAATGTTTCTTTCACACGTTCGATAACGTTAGCTTCAACCATTTCTTTTGCTTGACGAATACCATTATAAAAACCGTATTCTTTAGATGCTCCTTGTGCTTTAATAACAATATTTTGGAATCCCATTAAGAGTGCACCACCAATTTCAGATGCATCAAGAGACTTTTTAAAACGTTTAAGTGCACCTCTCATGAAAAGGCCACCAATCATCGAAAATACAGATGATTTAATTTCTCTTTTTAGAATAGCGCCTAATCCTTTGGCTGTACCTTCCATCGTTTTCATCACAATGTTTGCAGTAAAACCATCTGATAGAAGAACATCAGCATCTGTTGTAAGTATTTCTTTAGGTTCAATGTTTCCACAAAAATTGACATCTTTACTTTCTTTTAAAAGTGCAAATGTTTCTTTATCAAAATCACGACCTTTACTATCTTCTGTACCAATATTAATTAAAGCTACTTTAGGATTTGGATGCTTTAACACTTTTTCAGCCATGATGGATGCATAGATTGCAAAATCAAGTAAATGTTCTGGTTTAAAATCAACGTTTGCCCCACTATCAAGTAAAATGCGTCCTTTACCATCAATCGATGGAATAACAGGTGCAATCGCTACTCTTTTCATCTGAGGCATTTTTCTAATGATGAAATGACCACCAACAACTAAAGCTTGTGTGGGACCAGCAGATATGACAGCATCCGCTTTACCATCTTTAACATGTTGCATCGCCATAAACATAGAATGCTCTTTATTGGTACGATATTGATGAATGGGATCCTTTTCACCCATGGGTAAAAAATGGGGGGTGTGAACAACATGAAGTCTTTCGTGTTGTTTTAAGAAAGGTGCCATTTTGGTTTCATCACCAAACAACGTAATTTCGATATTATCAAATTTTTCTAATGCCATCAAAGTTCCTTTGACAATCGGTTCAGGTGCGTAGTCGCCACCCATTCCATCAACTGCTAATCGAATCATATTATCCCTACTTTCGTATTTACCATTATATCACACGTGTGGCACAGGTGTGATGGCCTTCACTAAATATTTATAGCTTGGATTTGTATAAAAATCCGGTTCATTCAGTAATTCAACGACATTTTTTTGTGCTTCTTGCAGAATCTTGAGATCATCTGCAAGATTGATAAACTTAAAATCTAAATAGCCTGACTGTTCAACACCGATGAAATCACCCGGTCCTCTCATCTTTAAATCATATTCTGATAATTTAAATCCATCAGTTGTTTTAGATAGAATCTGAAGACGTTCGATGTCTTCTTTTTCTGAGATGAGATAACAAAAGCTCGCAAGGTTACTTCTACCAACTCTTCCTCTTAATTGATGAAGTTGTGATAAACCAAAACGTTCAGCATGAAAGATGGTAATGATGGTTGCTGTTGGAATATCAATACCCACTTCTACCATGGTTGTTGCTAGTAAAATAGAGCCTGGGTTTAACAGATAAGATTGCATCGCTTCTTCTTGTTCTGCGTTTGTTTTTTTACCATGAAGTGTATAAATAGGAACATTAAACTCTTGTTC
>JAVEQT010000090.1:0-5006 GCA_034007485.1 Acholeplasmataceae bacterium | reverse complement strand
GAAGACATCATTCATAGACAACGTGCGTTTACCGCCATTTTTGAACTAGGTCTACAACGATTAGTTTACATTCGTTTCGTACCGATTAAAACAGGTGGTGGATACTTGCTTGTAGGTGATGATATCACAAACATTGAAGGTCGCTTTGATGAGTACCGTAATATGGCGCTTTATAATAAAGTGACTCATTTACCCAATTTGAACAGTTTAAGACAAGATTTACAAGCTTTCTTTATGAATCCAGATGAACTTAAAAACCAAAATGCCTTATTGGCATTAGATGTCGTTTCATTTTCTAAAATCAATGTTTTGTTAGGTGAAAAATCGGGTGACCGTTTCTTGATCATTGTATCAGAATTAATTGATGAAGCTTTGGAAGGATATCCTGCAACATTATATAATACAGCAGCAGATAGTTTTGTCATCTTCTTCAAGAACATTGAAAATTACAACTGGGTCGATCGCTGGATTCAAAAAGTGTTATCTATTTTTGAAAAACCAATTACCATTGATAAAAACTTTATTAATATTGAAGTTAAAATGGGTGTGTTCAAAATTGAATCAGAACGTTATGAAATCTTAAATGCGGAAGTTGCTTATGATAACATGATGCTCGCATTAAATCATGCGAAAGAATCTTCTCAGCACAAGAGTTTCTCATATGATGTTACACTATCACTGATTGCATCAAGAGAACAACGTATGGAAGCTGATTTAGCGAATGCGATTAAAAATCAAGAGTTTTACATGGTTTTGCAACCACAATATCATAATCAAGATGAAAAGATTATTGGTTTTGAAGCACTCATCCGTTGGAATAATCCAAAATATGCATCTGAATCACCACTTAAATTCATTCAAATGGCTGAACGTAACAATATGATTATTGATATTGGTCGTATTGCACTGCACGAAACGTTCCAAATTGCTAAAGAAATGGAACCTTATGGTGTTCATATCTCACTTAATATTTCACCTGTTCAGATTTTACAAGCTGGGTTTGTGAATGAGGTTATTTCTGTATTTGAGCAATATGAACTCAAAAAACACTCTATCTCATTAGAAATTACCGAAACATTCTTAATTGGATCATTTGATCTCGTTATCAATAAACTCAAACTATTACAAAAATATGGTTTTGACATTCACTTAGATGACTTCGGTTCAGGTTATTCATCCTTACAGTATTTAAAAGACTTACCGATTAATACCATCAAAATAGACCGTGCATTCGTCATCAATATAGAAACAGATGCCCACTCACGCGCGATCGTGAACATGATTGCATCGTTAGCGAAAAATATTGGATTGCAAGTGGTTACTGAAGGTATTGAAAATGATCGTCAAAATCAACTCGTTTATAAAGCAGGATGTAATATTATTCAAGGTTATTTAATTTCACCACCAGTCGTCAAGTCCGAAGCGATCAGACTCATCCGTGAGTTTAATATCGACCATACGCGATCCATCGACTTACAAAAGGTTAAGAAGGAGATGAAACGATGAAATTTATGCGAATCTATGTAGTAAGTGATCAAGCAACAATTGTTCTTTCTGTAATTGCTATTTTAATCATGCTTGCAGCAATCTTTTTCTTGGCAAGATCTTACTTTAAAGAAAGACAACGGATTCAAGAAGAAAAAGCTTTTCTCATTGAAGGTGTTTTAACAAAAGCTGAAATCACTTCAATCATCACATCACATATCGCACGCATGGGAAAAGATGGTCAGTTTTCATTGATTTATCTCGACTTAGATAAGTTTTCAGACTTCGTCAATGCCTTTGGAGCAACCGAATCTGAAAAAGTATTGGAAAAAATTGTTAAAAATATTGAAATCTCATTACCAAAAGGTGTCAAATTATCGCGATTACAAAATGATGAGTTTTTAATCTTCTTATCGATGGATTATGACAGAACAGAAGCTGTGGATTTAGCTAATAAGATTAAGCAATCCTTGGCACGTCCGATAAAACTCTTTGGTGATACAACGATTAACGCGACAGCATCGATCGCCGTAGCTTTCTATCCCATTCATGGTGCAGCATTGAAAGATCTTCTCAATTCATTAAAACTTGCTACATATCTCATCAAGAAAAATGGTGGTAATAATATCAGAGTCTATTCTGATGAAATGAACACTGAGGGTGGCGAACATGTTGAATATTATTATCAGATTAAGCATGCTATTCAACATAAAGAGTTCCAATTGTTTTATCACCCCATGATCAATGTAAAAACCAATGATATCTATGGTGTTGAATCATTAATCAGATGGAATCACCCCGAGCATGGCTTATTATCTCCGTTTAAATTTTTAGGTATTATGGAACAATCAGGAGATATCAACTGGATTGGACTTTGGGGTCTAGAGACAGTCATTAAGACATATCAAGAATTAAAACAGGAGTTTCCCAAAAAAGAATTTAAGTTTTCAATCAACTTATCACCTAAGCAGCTTATGAATGAATCGCTCTCGCAAGACTTTCAAAAGCTACTAAAAAAATATCGTATGAATGCTGAAAATATTGTTTTAGAAGTCATTGAGTTTGCTGTATTTGATAAACCGATGCAAATCCATAAGACGCTATCTGATTTAAAAAAGATGGGTTTCCAGATTGCTATTGATGGATTCGGGTTAGATTTTTCGACACTATCACGTGCAGAAGCATTAGATATTGATATCATTAAACTTGATAATGAGTTTTTAAAAGAAGAAGAATCGTACATGAAAGCTAAGTTTGCTCAGTTGCTTGTAGATTTTGCAGAAAAGAATAGCTATACGGTTATTTGTGAAGCAATCGAGAACAAAGATATGCTTGAAGAAGCTAAGAAATACAGCATCAATATCATGCAAGGTTTCTATTTTACAAAACCACTTTCTGCTGAAGCACTTCGCGGATATATTGGAACTGAATCATGGAAAGATGTTGAGAAATAAGTGTTAAAAATAATGAAAGAAGTATCAAAAGGGTCGCGCATGTGTGCGACCCCCTTTTTTAAAGTAAGAAATAAAAACAAAATATAACAAAAAACATTTAATTAAAGTTTATTTTAAAAATTAAATATGCTAAAAAACAGTTTTCGTAAGGAAATGTAAGAAATGTGAAAGGAACGCAAGAAAGAATTGATAAATTGCGCTCTTTTTTTCTTTGACTTCTTTGATATAATCCAAGTGTATTCGGAAAGTGAAGTGATTTTGAATGAAGTTGTCATCTGTTCTAAAGACAAAAAAAATGATGAAACAAAAAAGAATTCTATCTCTCATGTTTTCTGTGAGTGGTGTGCTTTCAATTATCTTCGTTCTTATTACATTCTATGGTCAACAAGCTGGAAACTTCGTGATGAGTGTTGATTATGATTCATACAAACGTGGTATTGTTCTTTCTAATACAGAAACATTAGCTGATCCACAACCGAGACTTATGACAAATCCAGTCTATGGAGCAAGAGATATGACTTATTCATGGTTGAAACTTGAAGAGGTTGTAGAGACTGAAGGTAATTACACCGATCCTGATTATGATTATGTCGCGTACACATTCTATATTACAAACAATGGACTAGAAACGGTCGATATCGTTTATCACATCAGAATTGTTGATAATTATAAGTCAATGGATCAAGCGATACGCATCTTGGTGATCGATGATGGATTTGAAACAATCTATCAAAAACCTGATACACCACAAGGAAGTGTTCCTATCAGTTATTCAGTACCACTACAAATGACTGAAAAGTTTCTATCAGATACGATTGTCATGAGAAAAAGTTTTGAGAATTTCCAGCCAGGTTTAATTAAAAAGTTTAGTATTGTTGTTTGGATTGAAGGTATGGACCCTGATACAACAGATGATATTCTTGGTGGCATGATCAAACTACAAATGAATTTCTCTATTGAAGGTGAGTATAGTTGATCAATGTGAGACTTTATAAACAAATTGTACTTGGTATCATCGGTTTATCATTTGTCCTCTTCGTCTTTGGTTCAATCACTTATGCATGGGTTTCCATGGCACAAATCAACAACATTGACAATATTCAAATGAGTGCTTCAGCTGGTGATGAACTTCAGATTTCACTCGATGGTGTTAATTATCATACAGCACTACCTGGTGATGATTTAACACATAACATGCGATTAAAAGATGTAACTTCACGTGATGGCATCACCTTTACAAGAGGAGCATTCAGTGAATATGGAACAGCATTAGCTGGAAGTGATTACATCAGTTTCAATCTCTACTTTAGAACTGAACGTCCAGAAAGTGGTCTCTACTTAGTGAATAAGCCTACTGATGAAGACATCTTAGAAAATGCTTCAAGAGGAACGTATGTAACATCCGCAGGCATTACCTTCATGCCACAGGTTCATTACACAGAAGAAAACAATGAGCTCATCTTAGCACATCAAATTAAAACATATTATGCAAAAGATGCTTTGAGATTGAGTTTAAGTGAATTAGATGAGAACAATCAAGTGATTAAAACACTCATCTATGATCCTTCAGAAAATGAAGCAAGAGGTTACGGAAAGTATTACGGTGCATACAGTTACTTCATTGCGAAAACAGACAGTCACTTAGAATTACCAACGATGATTCCACCCACGACATACCGCTTATCACAGATGGATCCAAATAATCCATATCAAGCACTCGATAACACATCATTAGTAGCCATCATGAAAAGAAACATTTTTCAACAAGATGATGATCCCTTCACTTACGCCACAGTGAGAATCAATTTGTGGATTGAAGGATGGGACGCAGATGCAATCGATGGTATTATCCAAGATATTTTACAGGTGCAATTAGAATTTAAAATTGCACATCCTGCTTAATTCATAAAAAAAAATAAAAAATAAGGAGAATAAGAAAATGTCAAGAATGACGAGAAGATTATTATTATCAATTATCACGGTAGTTTTAACAATTACAGCTTTAGGTTCAACAACGTTTGCATGGTTTACCATTACAAACATTGCGACCGTTCAACCTTTCCAAGC
>JAVEQT010000089.1:0-5016 GCA_034007485.1 Acholeplasmataceae bacterium | reverse complement strand
ATGGTGCGGACGATGAGACTTGAACTCACACGGCATAAAGCTGCCACATGCCCCTCAAACATGCGTGTCTACCATTCCACCACGTCCGCTATTAAAAAAGGTGCGAACACCTTTTTTATCCTTATTCAACAGCAATAATATAGGTATATATATCTTGCTTGCCCTCGATCAAATCGACTTCAATGTCGGGGTTGAGCTTCTTCGCATGAGCAACAACCAAATCGAGTTCATCATCGTCAGCATCATTACCGTAGAAAATTGTTATAATTTCACGATTTTCATCAACCATATCATCAAGTAGAGCTTTTGTTGTTTCTAAACGTGATGGTGTTGAAGCTTTAATTTCGCCACGAGTGATACCAATGAAATCACCATTTTTGATTTGGACACCTTTAATTTCAGTATCTCTAACCGCATAAGTAACTTCACCTGAACGCATGTTTTCAACAATTTCCATCATTTGTTCAACATTATCATCAACTTCTTGGGTTGGATCAAATGCCATCAGTGATGAATAACCGTGCGCAATGCTCTTTGTCTTGAGGACTCTAATCGAACGATTAGGTAAGAGATCTAACGTTTGTTCAGCGGATAAAATAATATTTTTATTATTAGGTAAAATAATGACATGGTCACAATTTAATTCTTCAACAGCTTTAACGAATGCTTCTGTTGAAGGATTCATCGTTTGACCACCATCAATAATTAAATCAACGCCAAGTTCCTTAAAGGCATCATGAATACCTTGACCAGAAGCAACAGCAATAATGCCATACTTCGTCTTTTTCTTAGGTGCCTTTTTAACTTCAGGTTCTTCATGTTTATGTTCGTGTACTGAATCGCCTAAAATCGTTTCATTTTGTAAACGCATGTTTTCAACCTTAATGGTTTGGATATCACCATATTTTTGAGCAAGTGTTAAAGCAACACCTGGTTGATTCGTATGTACGTGCACCTTCAAAAGATCTTCATCTGTAACAACAACAAGTGAGTCACCCATTTGTGAAAGGGGATCTTTCATGTAGTTTTCGTTGAATTTTTCAGGTTTATGTAATTTAACGATAAATTCTGTACAATAGCCATATTTAATATCAACATTACCAAGATTTTCAGCACCATGATAATGTTCTCTCATTTGTGGTTGATGTTGAACTTCAGCTTCATTGAGCATCTGTCCATCAAGAGCCATGATCCAACCTTCGATAATTTTAATGAAACCTGCACCACCAGAGTCAACAACACCTGCTTCTTTTAACACAGGTAATAAATCTGGAGTTTTTGTTAAGGTTTCTCTTGCTTGTTCTAAATACATTCTTAAGACATCTTCAACACTACTTAAGTTATTGGACTCACGGGCAACTTTTTCTGCAGATTCTCTAACCACGGTTAGGATGGTTCCTTCAACGGGATCCATCACAGCACGATAGGCCATTTGGTAGCCACCAACAAGTGCTTGAATAAACTCTTGAATGGTTGCTGATCCGTTTTCAATTTTCGCGATTTCTGAATATACACCACGGAAAAATTGGGAGAGAATAACGCCTGAGTTGCCTCTAGCTCCCATGAGTAGTCCACGCGATAAAATTTTCGAAATATCAACGATTGATTGAGAATCTAAACTGTTTACTTCTTTAATACCGGCCATCATCGTCATTTGCATGTTTGTACCGGTGTCTCCATCGGGTACTGGAAATACGTTGAGATGGTCAATTTCTTTGTGATTATTTTTAAGGTTAACTGCGCCGTTTGTTACCATTTTCTTAAATAGAGTTCCACTGACTGTTTGATTCGCCATATTGAACCTCCCTCTATATGATAGAAAATTTTTTGATCTATATAAATGATGATATATGTTTACTTTCAAGTGTACTTCAAAATTGTACTGTTACAGTATAGCATTTATGGTTTGAAATTACAAGCATTTTTTTAAACCATAATTTGCCACCTGTATTATATCATATTTCTACGAAATAGTTCAATTCTTTACATCATTAATCGCTTGCTCAGCTTTTTTTAACTTTTCTTTCTTCTTTATACGTTTGTATGTTGCATTTTTCATTTTTTTATGTTAAATTAGGTTGTGCAGTTAGGAGTGAGAATATGGCTGAATGCTACGTAACAGGTAAAAAGACTGTCTTTGGTAACAAGCGCAGTCACGCGTTGAACGCGACACGTCGTGTATGGAAGAGCAATCTTCAGACGATACGCATTAAGGACGAAGACGGAAAAATTATCAAAGTAAAGGTTTCCGCTCGCGCTCTTAAGAAAAACAATTTAGAACGCGTTTAAAAAATAAAAAGGCGAAGTGCCTTTTATTTTTTTATCTATACTTTTTTAGAGACAATTTGAAGGACTCTTCCTTCATGTATATGGATATTACCCTTCTCTTCTGATACCTCATTAGAGATACATAAGGGATCATAGGTCATGAGCAAATAGTCAGATAATGGATACTTGAAACCCATTAAAGAGATGCGAGCTTTTGGATAGGCAATAAAGGTAACGTAGTCATCAGTTACAAGGTCATACATACCTTCACCAAGCATCTTAATCTCAGAGTGATCATCAAGGATGGTTAAGTTAGGAAATTTGTCAAAAAACATCGTATGGATCATAAAATGTTCAATGCGCTCTCCGCCGATACCACCGATCATGATGATTTCATCTGGGTTCATCTTTGATGCTTCAAGCAAAGCTTGGTAAGTATCTGTAACATCTTTAACAGGATTTAATTTAACGACATGCAGTTGATGAAGCATTCCATGATTTGTTAAAGAGTCAAAATCACCAACAGCTAAATCGATTCGAATACGTTGTTTATAAAGGGCAAGTACCGCTTGATCGACAGCAATTATGACATCACTATCCCTTATTTCACATATTTTTTTGATGTCTTTAGGTGTAGGATGGGTTACAATCAATGTTCTCATCTTAGACTTTCCATGCCTTTTTCACGATCTTCCATATTAAATAGATAAGACCCTGCAACAGCGACATCAACACCAGCATCCTTAGCGATTAAAATTGTTTCTTCGTTAACACCACCATCGATTTCAATCAAGAAATGAAGGCCATTTTCTTTTCTGATTTTAACGAGTTCTCTCACCTTATCCATCATATCAATCATAAATGATTGACCCCCAAAACCTGGTTCAACCGTCATAACAAGTACTAAAGAAACATCATTTAAATAGGGAATCATATGTCTGATGGGTGTTTTTGGTTTGATAGCTATACCAACACCGATCTTTTCTTTTTGTATCGCAAGGACAGTTTCTTGAATATGATTGGCTTCAATATGGACAGTAATGAATTTTGTTTGTGGAAAAGCAAACTTAGGAATCCATGACAAAGGATCAGTAACCATCAAATGGATATCTAAGGGTAAATGTGTTTGTTCTTCAATCGACTTAGCGATTGCTGGTCCAAATGAAATATTGGGAACAAAGTGACCATCCATAATATCTAAATGGATATAATCAGCTGATCTAATCGATTGAAGTTCTTCTCTTAAGTTTGAAAAATCAGCTGTTAATACTGAGGGTGCAATTTTCATATGAAACCTCCTAATATTTATCTTTTTGAGCTTTTATTTCATCAATAAAAGCAACGTAATTCTCATAGCGCGATGAAAGCATATCACCTGATGTATAAGCTTCTTTAACCGCACATCCAGGTTCACTTAAGTGAAGACAAGTGGTCTTAAATTTACATGATTCTGATAATAGCTCAAAATCAGGATAAAAGGCTTTAAGTTCATAATCACGATATATGGTAAACTCGATTTTGGAAAAGCCTGGTGTATCCACGATATAACCATCATGTATTAAATAAAGTTCAGTATGTCTTGTTGTATGTTTCCCTCGACCTAAGGCTTCACTGATTTCTTGTGTCTTTAGGGCAAGTTCTGGCATTAAAGCATTTAAAAGGGTCGATTTTCCAACACCTGTTTGTCCTGCAAGAACTGTAATTTTATCTTTAAAAACATGTGTTAATGTATCGATGCCTATACGTTGTTTACTATTAACATAATAAACCTCATAACCCATGTGCTCATAGTAGTGCATTTTTTCTTTTAAATCATCGAGTATTTTTGAATCGATTAAATCGATTTTTGAAACAACGATGGTTGGTGCTAAGTTTTCTTGATTCAATATGATTAAAAATTTATCGAGAAGATGAAATGAAAAATCTGGTCGCACAGCTGAAAAAACGAGTAATACTTGATCGATATTCGCAACATCTGGGCGTACTAAATCATTTCTTCTTGGCAAGATTTCTTGGATAATCGTGATGTCTTCAGCATCATCATATGTCACATAATCCCCGACTTTAGGGCTTACTTGAACAGTTTTGATATCTTTTTTTGACTTCATCGTTTCCGATTTATTAAAACTTGATTTTTCATCAAGTTTCATAAATCTGAGTTTCCCTCTTGCCTGACATATAACTTCTTCTTTTGTTTCTAAATCAATGATGGTGTATTGATTTGAAATCATCTTTTTGATAAACCCTTTTTTCAAATGAACCTCCTTAAGTGAGGTGTTGACTGCGTAATTGTCCGCACGCTGCATTAATATCGTGACCTTGTTCTTTACGCAATGTAACCTGTATTTTAGCTTTCATCAGTGTATCATAAAAAGCTTCCATTGTTTCTGTTTTACTCCGTTTATAACCTGATTCTAAGACCTCATTATAGGGAATGAGATTGACATAGACATTGAGTCCTTTGAGGACTTTAGATAGCTCTTCAGCGGTTTCTTTCGAATCGTTAATGCCATCGATTAAAATATATTCAATCGTGACTCTTCGTTTAGCAACCGACAAGTAATATTTGATCGCTCCAATGACTTCTTCAATGGGATATGCTTGATTAATTTTCATCAATTTAGAGCGAATTTCGTTATTTGGAGCGTGCAAACTTATAGCTAAATTTACCTGTAATCCCATGTGAGCATATTCTCTTATTTTAGGTACAATTCCAGAAGTTGATACGGTAATATGTCTTGCTCCAAT
>JAVEQT010000015.1:0-24505 GCA_034007485.1 Acholeplasmataceae bacterium | reverse complement strand
AATGTTATTCTAATATATATCAAGTCTTTTCATCCAGTTAGTCTAAAAAAGCCACAAAAATATGGCTGAACTAAGATTTACTTGATATATCGCTACGAAATGACTATACTATGGGTGTAACCAAGTGGTTTTGGTTATACTGATTCAAGTAAGTTAAATCATTTTTGCACAGGGTGAAAATGATACGTAATAGTTTGGTGGTACAAGCTATTACAGAAGCGTAGTGATGCTTATTTTCGCTACGCTTTTTTCTATAATAGATCAACATGGGGTTTTGAGGATTCAATCTAGAAGAAGATCTGATGATTGTAGAAACAGCATTAAACAAAGCTTTTCTAGCATGTTTATTACCACGTTTGGAAATGTGTCCATGGTAATCTATAGACTTACCTGATTGAATGATGGTAGGGTCAAGACCACACGCTGCAGTGAGTTGTTTAACCGTTCTATAAGAAGACAAATCTTTGAGTTCAGCAACCAGCAGAGCAGCCATATAGGGACTGATGCCAAAGATAGAATCAATCTTATGAAAATCCGGTCTAGTCTGAGCCAAATCAATGAGTTGATTCTGATGATTAGTAATTTTATCATCGAGGTCTAAAATGAGATTGGAGAGTTCAACGAATTCAGCGACGACAACGTCATCTTGTGAAACAGAATAGAGTGTCATCTTTGCAAGATCCTTAATCCTTTGAGCAGTCTTTAAAAAGCGACGATCCATCCGTTTATGCATAGAAGCGAGTACTGTAGCAAGCCTGTCAACTCTCGTATTGACAAGTAGTTCTGGATGCGGGAACGCCTTAAGTAACGCCATATGGTCTGATTTGAACTTCATCTCATTCTTCATTGTGTATTCATACAAAGGAAAGATAAGTTCTAAAAGCTGATGATATCTATTTTTATAGCGAACCATACTTTCATTGAGGGTAAAGATGTGCCTTGAAATACTCTGCATTTGATGATAAATGGGTAAGTGTTCCTTTTGGAGATTGAATTTCCTTTCAAAAAAGATGGCTGCAAGGTTGGCACAATCGATGAGATCGGTTTTCGTTTTCCTAAGATTTCGCTTATGCTCTCTAGAAATAATGGGATTCAATACAATCACAACAAATCCCAGGTTCTTGAAGAATGAAACAACAGGATAGTGATACATGGATGTTGACTCCAAAATGATTTCAGTCTGACTGACATCCAATTTAGATGCAAGAGCAACAAACTCTTCCTTGACATGATGAATCTCATAAGGGACAATCAAGGGTTCTAGCTGACCATTGAAAAGTCCAACCACTGACTTTCCTTTGGCAATATCAAAAGATAGACAATACATGATAAAACATCCTTTCTTTGAACAGTAGATTCATCTGAACCTTAGACGACTTGATCATGCAGTTGATATGGATTCAAGGACCCGATATTCTCAAAATAAATACGTCAAAAGATAGATGAAAAGCCAGACATTTTGATGGATTCGAAGACCCCTGTTATAATCTGGCTTAATCAAATCGCTGTTCGCTTCAATTATAAAACAGCTTATAAAGATAGTAAACCTATGAGGAGCTCACTATCTTCAAATATATAATACATGCTATAATATATCAAAATGATGCCCCTACATCAACAAAGAAAGATAGTGATTTAATGAATAAAGAAAAAAATACGATTATAACTGTCATGGCTTTTGCGAGCGTGACTGTTTTTCTCATTGCTTTACTGATGCTTATTTTTGGTGATGAACTTGATGTCATGTTTAACGTCATAGGAATAAGAGTTGCTACCGTTTTTGTTGCTTTTGCAGCTTTTTTATCATCAACATTATTCTCATTACTTATTCTTTTACACAATCGTACAGTTGTCCGCATGAATGATGATACCAACAGACGTGCTGAACTCTTTAGAGAACTTCAATTTGCTTCATCTAACTACTCGATTATTGAATTTATGGACCGCATGCTGATCTATGGTGAATCTGAACGTTATATTACACGAACACTTCAAAGAAAAAGCATGATGTTTCACATGTTTGAAGAAGGCACATCAGAAGATGATATTTATCAAAATATTGAAAACTATCGCTTTGTATCTTTAAAAATACCTTTTAGAGTTGTTGAAGGAAAAATGGTATCATCCATCACGTTTGATAAGCTTCGTTTTGAAAGAAGTGGTGTGAATTATGAATTTATTACACCACCCTCACAAAAAGAGTCACGTGCTTTTCTTCTTTATAATGAACAGACGAAAAGAAATAACGTCATAATAAACTTAATTATTAAGAAAGATTCAACCTTTTATGACCCCACACAGATCAACGTGTTTACCAAAATTAAAATCTATATCAATATTACATCACTACTTGGTGTGATGGTTGAAGGGAATTCAGAACTTTACTTTACAAACCCAGAACAAATCGAAGGGGATGGGACCAATACATACCGAATTAACTCAGCCAATTTTACATTAACTTCAATGCCTAAAATCGTACAATATAAATGATTTAACGAAGGAATCTTTTGATTCCTTTTTAATTGTCAAATGAATGAGGAAACATTTTCAGTAAAATATATCATCAATTATGGTTTATTGTGAAAAGTTGGCCTAACACTTGAAATAAAGCGCTTTCATTGTATAATAGAGATAGTGAGATAAAAACTATGAAATCTATAAATCTTAAGTTTGAACAATTCCTTTTTTGCATGTCAAACGATCTAAAAAGATATAGAAATCCATTTTAGCTTATGGCGGCTATAATAACCATGCCGTCGGTTTTGTTTCGAGTAAATATGCGTTTGGTCGCATTTTATCATAAGAAAAGAGAGGTCATTCAAATTGTTTAAAAGTACGTATCTTATTGATGTTTTTGCAGCATTATCTAAGCGTTATCAAGATCAACCGGAATTTTTACAAGCTGTTGAAGAATTTTTAATGTCTATCGACTTACTTGTTGAAAAAGATCCGCGCATTCAAAAGAATGCCATTGTTGAACGAATTGTTGAACCTGAAAGAATTATCAAGTTTAGAGTTTCTTGGGTAGATGATTCAGGTAATGTTCAAGTCAACCGTGCGATGAGAGTTCAATTCAATTCTGCGATTGGGCCATATAAAGGCGGCATTCGTTTCCATCATTCAGTCAATGAATCGATTTTAAAATTCTTAGGGTTTGAACAAACATTTAAAAATTCACTCACATGTCTACCGATGGGTGGAGCAAAAGGTGGATCTGATTTTGATCCAGCTGGTAAGAGTGACAATGAAATTATGCGTTTTTGTCAAAACTATATTCTTGAACTTTATCGTCATATTGGTCCAAGAATGGACGTCCCTGCAGGTGATTTAGGTGTAGGCGCTAGAGAAATTGGTTACATGTATGGCATGTACAAACGTATTGAAAATGAATTTAGTGGTACATTCACATCAAAGGGTATTGAATCAGGTGGTTCATTAGGAAGAGCTGAAGCAACCGGTTATGGTTTATGCTACTTTGTTGAAGAAATGTTAAAAACATATAAGAAAGATAACTTTAAAAATAAACGCGTTATCATCAGTGGTGCTGGTAAAGTAGGCTCAATGGCTGCTGAAAAAGTGATTGAACTTGGTGGTAAAGTCATTGCAATGAGTGATATTTCTGGTGTCATTCATGATGAAAATGGTATTGATTTAAAGCTTATTAGAGATTTATCGAAGACCAACGATGTGGTTATGGATAAATATCAATCCTATCATCCAGAAGCCATTTATAGCAAGAACACAAAAGATATTTGGAAAGTTCCATGTGATATTGCTATGCCTTGTGCGACACAAAATGAAATCTATTTAGAATCAGCAGAAATACTTGTTAAAAATGGTTGTTGGTTAGTTGCAGAAGGTGCAAACATGCCTACAACGATTGAAGCAACCAGATACTTTAGAGAACACAATGTATTGTTTGCTCCTGGTAAAGCATCAAATGCCGGTGGTGTTGCCGTTTCTGGATTAGAAATGACTCAAAATGCAACCTTCCAAAATTGGACATTTGAAGAAGTTGATGAAAAACTTCATGTCATTATGAAGCGTATCTTCAAGCGTTGCCATGATGCATCACTCGAATACACAGGTAAACCTGACGATTTGATTACAGGTGCGAATATTGCCGGTTTCATGAAGGTTTACTTAGCAATGATTCAACAAGGTGTATAAGAAAGATTATAAAACTCTTAATAGAAAACCATTCGCGATGTGTGAGTGGTTTTTGTTTTACAGGTTATATTCTCTATAAATTGTATCAGTAAGGGATTTTTCATCTATGAAAAATCCCTTCAAAATAGCGTAAGAATGCTGTTTATATGATAAAATATGTTTAACAAGGAGCTGATTTCATGTACCCCTTTTTATTTCCTGAATTATTTGGTTATACGATACCGATGTATGATCTTTTAGTCTTTTTAGGTCTTTTCTTTATGTTGATCTATGTCGTAAAACGTTTTGATCAACAAGACGGATTTACCAAGAAACAAACGAATCGTATTGTGCTACTCATCGTGGGTAGTTTGATTTTTGCACTCGCATTCTCGTTTTTACTTGATGGTGTATTTCATTCAATTCAAGAAGGAGAGTGGACTTTTGGCACAGTTAGTTTCTTAGGTGCATTAGTTGGTGGTATTGGTGCATTCTTATTACTGATGAAGTTCTTTTATAAAGATGACAACAAAGATATGAAGAAAATCATGAATACTCTCATCACAGGTGTTGTCTTAGCACATGCCATTGGTCGTATCGGTTGCTTTTGTGCTGGATGTTGTTATGGTATTCCAACGAATTCATTTTTAGGTGTGGTATTCCCACATGGACATGCGCATGATACATTCCCAGGAGAATCTATTTACCCAACACAACTTTTTGAAGCAGGATTCCTTTTTATTCTCTTTATCCTTTTAAATAAGGTTCAGGCATTTAAACATCGTGAAGTAGAAGCATACTTAGTCGGTTATGGTTTATGGAGAATTGCAATTGAATTTATTCGTGGCGATGACCGTGGTGTCTTCTTAAGACTCATTGAAACTCAGTATAATGTTTTTCCAACACCTTCACAAGTTATTAGTTTACTCATGATTATTTTAGGTTCATTTTTAATTTATCGTCATATCCAGCAACCTAAAGTATAATCAGTTTTTCAAGTCATTTTTGGATGGTATACATGAACAATCATTTGAGTTTATCAAATTATCAAAAGATTTTATTTATGGGACTCATCTTTGTGGTGATTGTTTTAGAACTGTTTGATTTCAGTTTTTTAGGTGCTGAAAAAGATGTTGACATGATGACAGGTACTATCACACGTATAGCAGCAGGTATCCTTTTTATGATTCTTTTGTTTGGTTTAAACTATAAAGAGATCTTTAAGTTTAAACATGCGAAGAAATCATTGATCATCATGATTCCCGCATTCATCATTTCAATCAACAATTTTCCTATCATTGCCTTTTTTGATGGTAGAGCAACATTGACAGATCCGATGTATCGGATATTTCTTTTTTTAATAGAGTGTTTAACCGTAGGCTTTTTTGAAGAGATTCTTTTTAGAGGAATCATTCTTTTATTCTTCATACAAAGACTAGAAAAAGTGAAATATGGCACATTATATGCCATCTTCATTTCATCTATGCTATTTGGTATGCTACATCTCATTAATCTCTTTGATGGTGCAGGATTTGGTGATACCATGCTTCAAGTGGGATATTCCTTTTTAGTCGGTATGATGTGGGCAGTGATGTACTTAAGAACAAAAAACTTATGGTTAACGATGTTACTGCACGCTTCGTTTAATTTCTTTGGACAAGTCATGTTTTACTTAGGTGTCGTTAATGGTAGATATGATATCTATACGATTATCATTACAATTACTTTAGGTGTTTTGGTTGCATTTTATGCGATCAAGTTATTAACAGACATTAATTTAGAAAATCACATTAAAGTTTAAATAGACATCAATCACACATAAAAAAATGGTCTCCGTAGAGGCCATTATTTTGTTATGGAGAGGAGAAGTCCTTTTTCAGCTTCAGTCACAATCAAGCCGAGTTCATCAAGTTCATCAAAATATAGATTGGTTGGATTGTTTCCTGGAAGTTTGATTTGATTCACAAGGTTCCCCTTTAAATCAAATACCCAAACCATACCGGTTGCGAAAACAGAAGCATAGATGAAACCATCTTTTGATAAAGTTAATCCATCGGGTTCAGCTACGCCACCAATATGATAGAAAAGACGAATGTTTTCAATTCTTAAAGTTTCTTTATTCCAATCACCAATCAGTAATCTGTGTTGCCATGTCTCATTGATGATAATGTTTTTATCATCATTGATCAGTAGAAGTCCATTGGGGAAATACATATTTTCAGCAATAACAGATACTTTGCCATCTTGGTCAAGCACACACATATAACCAATCGGTTCTTTTTGAGATCCTCCAGGGCATGTAAATAAAATACGACCATCGTTATCTTGTATTAAATCGTTAGGTGCATTGAGTGGTTTACCATTGACTTGGTCAGCTAAAACAGCTGTTTCACCAGTCTTTAAATCAAGAGATCTAATCTGATGTTGTCTTGCATCACAAAAATACAGTGTATCATCATCTTTTACCATCATACCGTTAGGACCACCACCAACATTGAAACGTGATGTTGTCTTCGATTCTCTATGATACTCAGTGATACATCCACCAAGCAATTCAACACAAAAGATGCGACCCTTTTTGGTCACGACAGGACCTTCGGGGAATTTTAAACCAGTTGTTAAGATGTCTACTTTCATTAATACATACCTCCATCGGGATTTTCATTTGGACCGTATAAGATAAGCCCACCATCGACTTTAAGTGTTTGACCTGTGATATAACTGGCATCTGAAGAGATCAGAAACGAAACAGCACCAGCGATATCATCGGGATGACCTTTTCTTTTTAATGGAATCAGTTTGGGAATGTCACCTTGTTTCAATATGCCTTCATCATCTAAATGACGCACTTGAGTAGCTCCAGGAGCAACCGCATTCACTCTGATGTTATGATCTGAGAGTTCAATAGCTAAAGACTCTACAGCACGAATAAGTGCAGCTTTGAGGGAACCATAGAGCGCATCGTTTCGATAAGCTCTAAATCCTCTTGTTGAGGTTATAAATATAATTTTTCCCTCAATCTCGTGTTCAATCATGTAGTTAGCAACAACCTTGGTACATAATAGGTAACTGCGATAATTTAAACCATATGAAAAATCTAAGAGATCGCTATCCAATGTCATTATACTTGTAAATTTTGCTTTACCCGCATTACAGATTAAAACATCGATACCACCAAGATCTTCGATAGCTTTTTGTGTAACTTTTTCAGGAACATCTTTTTCTTGAAGTTCTGCTTGATAGAAAAAGCATTTTCTACCAAGAAGGTTGATGTCATCTTTTAATGTTTCAGCTTCTGAGATTTCAGAATGATATGTAAAAGCTATGTCGTAGCCTTCTTTTGCCAAGCGAAGGGCAATACCTCTTCCAATTCCTCTGCTCGCGCCAGTAATGAATGCATTAGGCATAAAATATCCTCCTTAAGGTGTTATCAATGTACCATCTGGAAGCCGTGTTTGGGTCCATGTGGTCACTTTCGTTTTAATGGGGTATTTTTTAGCAAGTTCTTCGTTGATATCGATACCTAAACCAGGTTTGTTGCTGACATAAAGATAACCATTTTCTGCATAGGGCATTCCTGGGAAGACTTCATACATCACTTTGGAGAATGGATGCCATTCTAAAATACCTGTATTGTGGGAATGAAGACTTAAATGAACGTTGGCTGCGTGTCCAACAGGTGATACATCACCTGGACCATGCCATGCTGTTTTAATGCCAAACTGTTCAGCAAAATGAGCAGCCTTAATGGCAGGAGTAAGTCCACCGATTTGTGAGAGATGCATCCGTATAAAATCGATTAATCGATCTTTGATCAGTGTTTCCCATTCGAATGGATGATTAAACAGTTCTCCGATAGCTAAAGGTGTTGATGTTTGTGATCTTAAATGTTTCATCCAAGGAAGTTGTTCAGGTGAAAGGGGATCTTCTAAGAAGAAGAGGCGATATTTTTCTAATGATTTAGCAAGATACAAGGTCTCATTAGGTGTAATTCTTTCGTGAACATCGTGGATGAGTTCAATGTTAAAACCAAAGTGTTTACGAATTTCCTCGAACATATGAATGGTATCTTGAATGTATTGTTGAGGGGTTAAGTAAATGCCTTCTTCAGAGTTCATAGGTTTGTTAATCTCTTTAGTGATACCACCATAGAGCCCCCATTGAATGCGTATGTGACGAATGTTTTGTTTTTGTAAGTCTTCAATTTTTGAAACAATATCAGCGACTGATGAACCATTGACATGACGATAGAATGGAACGCCTTCTCGAGATTTTCCACCCAGTAAATCATAAACAGGTAGTCCAGCTAGTTTACCTTTAATGTCCCATAATGCCATATCAACTCCTGAGATCGCATTGTTAGAAATGGCATCATTACGCCAATAAGCGTTATGATACATGAGATGCCATAGCTCCTCAATCTTGTTGACATCTCTTCCGATTAAAAGAGGTTTTAAATAATCTTCAACCACACTTTTGACAGCAAGTTCTCGGTAAGCAAATGTTGCACAACCTAATCCATAAAGATGTTCTTGATCAGTTTCAACTTTAACGATGATGAGATTAATACCTTCAGGTGCTGTAAGGATTGCTTTGACATTCGTTATTTTTGGCATATGGGTCTCCTTTGGATGGTTAATAAATGAGATAAACAATGAAATAACTCTATATCTATTATACCTTGATAAGAAGTGAATAAGAAGAACTTCGAAGTAAATGAGTTTTTTTATAGACTAGAAATGGATGTAAGATTACCATAGTTTCACATAGTAAGATTTTAAGATTTGCGTTTTGAAATTATCATGTATAATATGTTAGTAAGCACTAACAAAATGAGGTGAGAGATGTGAAGCATACTCAAGACATGATTTTAAAAGCTAGTGTCAAAGTGTTTTCTCAAAAAGGATACTCAGAAGCAACAACAAAAGAAATAGCGATGGCATCTGGTTTATCAGAGATGACACTCTTTCGAAGATTCGAATCCAAACATGAGCTTTTCATTCAATCATTACGCTATGCACTCGATCAATCGATTGATCATCAAAAAAAAATCAATTATGACTTAAGCATTATGGCATTTATCAAACAGATGCTTCATCAGAAATTGTTTAATGTATCCATGCATAAAGATCTTTTTAAAATGTTTATAAGAGAAAGACTGAGTCAAAACATCCCCAAAGAGTATGATATGACACAAGTCATTATCCGTGAAATGAAAGAACAGTTTGATCAGTATAATGCATATTGTCATTGTTCATATGACGCATCATCTTTATCAAAATGGATTTCAGCGTGTGTGCTACAATACATCGTCAATGACGCATCTATTGATTACCATGAACTATCTTTAGATAAACAACAAAAATATGTCAATACATGCTTATATGTTTCTGACATCAAAGAGGAGAAATAACATGATTGTTTTATTATTTTTAGTAGCTTTAACTATTTTAGCTTTTCATTTTGGAAAATTCATTCGCAAGCATAATGTAAAACTTTATATCGGATTATCCATTTTATCGATCATAAGTTTCATCTTTCAAGATCTAACGATTACAACACCAATCATTCAAGGATTCTTAGGATTAAGTTTTTTCTATTTAGTTATGATTACAGGTGCATTTGATAAGAAGAGCAAGGTTAGATTGAAATTAGCTGGCGTTAGAAGAGAATATTCTATCTTAGGATTTATAGCGATTGCACCACATGCTTTAAGATATACTTTGGAGTGGCTGAATGGCGAACGTACATTTGTTATTTTTGGTACGATTGCATTTGCATTAATGATTCCTCTTTTTATCACATCGTTTGTTACGATTCGTAAAAAGATGAAAGCAAAAACATGGAATCTGATTCAATCTGCTGCTTATGTCATTTATATAGCACTCTTCGTTCATTTGATTCTAAATTATACAAAAACGATAAATCTTGTTTTATATCTGGTCATCTTTATTTTCTACTTTGTCATGAAGATTATATATGAAGTTAAAAAGTTTAAAAAGAGTAATGTTCAAATAAATATTGCTCAATCATAAACTTTGATTATCAAAACAATTGACAATAAAATGGATTATGATAAACTATTTCTAATCATGAATATCGAGGTGTGAAATGGTTTTAAATATAGTTCCTCAACTTATAACGTTTGGTATTGCTATTTTAATTGTTTTTGGAATAACTTATGTGATTGATATCTTTCTTGTTAAAGTGAAGAAGATCTTAGTCTTTGCCCTACCCGCTTTATTCTTTGTTGTAGGTGTTTTATTCTTTGTCCTCGGTTTATTATCAGATGACTGGGGAGCGTTAGGGTTTCTACTTTACGGATCATTTTCTGCAATTGCATTTGTAGGTTCTCTGATTGCTGGATTAGTGATGTGGTTTAGAAAAAAATAAAAAACTAAGATATATTTTCTATGAAGCTATGCACATGAAGGTGTATAGCTTTTTTTTGATTTCAAGTTCAGTTATTTTTTAATGGTATAATGAATACAAACTTTAACAATTCATTTGTGAAAATAATATAAAGGTAGGTAATTGAAATGATAGATCAATCTAAAGTTATATTTGTTCAAATCTTAGATATGGAAAGATATGATGGTATCTATGATAAACATGGCCATAAGGTAGATGATTATGCACATGCTGGAGGTAGTTGGCCAGATGAAGGTAAATTTGAACAGTTTAATTTTAGAAATATCGAAGGAAAATGCTTAGGCTATTTACCTCCCTATAGTAAAGTTGACTTAAAAAGAATAAATCCTAGAGAGGTCAAATTAGATCAACATAAAAAGAAATATCTTGATCATGTTTTAATAGTATTTACAACAAGTGTTAAAAATCAAGGACGTTATATTTGTGGTTTTTATGTCAATGCAAGACTTTTCGAATCTCCCATTGATAACAAACTTGAAGAGAGAAAACTAAACAACGGACAATTTGCTCAATTTAGTGCTATTGTACATGCGCAAAATGCATATTTACTCAACAGGTCTGAGAGAGTGATGAGGATAGAAAATGGCAGAAAGAAGATCGGTGGATTTGGCCAATCCAATATGTGGTACGCAGATCAAAACCTTGAATATAGAAAAGAATTGATTCAATATATCGAAAAAGTTATAGAAGAAAAAAAATAACACCCTAACCATGGGGTGTTATGCTTTAGATATGAGATGATATTTAAACATTTATGTCTTTTTTTATATACGGAAATTTTGATGTGTTAATCAGGACAAAAATACTAGGTAGTAGTGTCAATATCGAAAGCATGATCATCAGACCGTCTTGATTTGACATACCAGCAACCAGCCATATGGATGTTATTAACAAGATGACAATCATTGTGATGATTTGAAATATTTTAGTAAACTTAACAAAGCTAGATAATGCAGTTACACTTTTCTTTATGCGATAATGTAGAAAGATTAAAACCAATAACAAGATTGTAATAAAGCCACCAATAACCATGAAAAAATAACCAAATAGCGCAACAAACATTCCACCCCAACCAGGTGAATCATTCACTAAGAAAAAATAGGAATAAATGCCGTATCCTAGAATGAAAAGATGTACTGCTAAAAGAAAATACAGTGATACTTTTGTCCAAAAAGCATAATTAATCTCATTGTCATTCATGTTATTCCCCCTCTTATGACTGACCGATTATTTGTACTGAAAATAAAGATAATAATTTGAAGCCTCTTTTTTGATTAACCCAAACACCTTAGACATATCTAATTTATACCCTTTAGCTTTCAGTGCATCTTGAATCTCTTCACCTAAATCAGACTCAAAAACTAATCTGAATTCATCTTCAGGTACAACAACTTTGACAAAGTTTTGGTGTTTCAATTGTGCGACTTGAATACCAGATTTTGCTTTTGTATCATCAGGAACAACACCATATGATAAATAGGTGACATTGCGCTTTGTTCCTTGCGTTACGACAAACTCAAAGAAATAAGTATCACTCATAGTGATTCTTTCTTCAGCAGCAAAATTTTGTAATGCTTGATCAGCTTCCTTTTGAGTTTTACCCATACTCATGGCTAAAGTGGATAGATCTAAATTGACGAATTCAATGTTCAGTGACATAAAAAGCCCCCTTTTTTAGTTTAATACTACCTTTTTGTTAGTACAATTGTCAATACGAGGATTGGCGAACGAGTATAAATCATTGTTAAAGAGCGTATAATAAGAAATGGGAGGGGTGTTTGAATTGTTTCCAATTATACCAAGAGGCAAAAGTTGGTTAGATCAAACTGTTAAGTTAGATGATTTAAATAAGGATATTAATGAAGACACAAATAAAACAAAAGAATCCAAAACAAAATGGATACCCGATTTGGGTCGAGTCACGCTGATCGTTTTTATTGTGGTGGTTATCTTTTTGGCTATCGTAATGATCTGGATAAGATATTTGAAATAGAGGGGAATAAAAATGAAAGTACTAGGAAAAAAAGCAACAAACGAGATTTTGATCAATGCATTTGCGCTGTTCGTATTAATTGGACTATCGATTTATCTTTTTACACAAGAACGTAGTGAAGACTCACCAACATATTATTACTATGCAATTTATGCTTTGGTTTTATATCTCTTCATATCGTTAGTCATCAAGGTGATTAACCCAACTGATGTTATAACAACCGATGGAACCTATCTTTACATCAAGTCTTTTGGAAAAGAGAAGACCTTTAGATTATCAGAAATCACAGGGGTTTCATCAAGAAGAACTAGACATAGTCATTACACTTATAAGTATGGGAATATCTTTATTGAAACAACGAGCGGAAAGTATCGATCACCTCGAGTTGCTCATTGTGAAGAGGTTGAAGAATTGATCTTTAATGAATTGAAATTAACAAAAATTGATATTGAGTAATCGATATTGTAAATAGAACATCCATAATAATCAATGTTTCGAATATAATCGAAATGAATATTGACTTTTCGTTATATATAGAATATAATCGAAATAGAGGTGATTCTTATGGTTAAACGCGAAATATACTTTGATAAATTAAATGGTTACAAAGATAAACCATTTATTAAAGTTTTAACAGGCTTAAGACGTGTAGGAAAATCAACGTTACTTGATCTATTTATTGAGAACTTAAAATCTCAAGGTGTAAAAGAAACCCATATATTGAAAATTAATTTTGAACTACCCGATAGTTTTAGTTTAACTGATTATCAATTGTTAACCGATTATGTGATAGATTTTTCAAAAGAAAAAAAAGGCATGATCTATCTTGTACTTGATGAAATCGGTCGAGTTAAAGATTGGGAAAAGGCTGTCAATGCATTTCATGCCATGAATCGCTATGACCTTTATACTACGGGTTCAAATGCTGATATGCTTTCATCTGAACTTTCCACCTTCTTGGCGGGAAGGTATGTGGAGATTTTGATTCACCCTTTTTCATTTCAAGAGTTTAAAAAATTATATGAGAACAGTACTTTTGAAGATTATATCATTTTCGGTGGTATTCCATCGATTTGCTCATTTAATTTGCATTATGATTTTTCAATGAGTGCCTTAAGAGATTCTTATCGTTCTGCAATTTTGCAGGATGTCATCTCAAGATATCAGATTAGAAACGCGGCTATCCTTGAGAAACTCATACAATATGTTTTTACTAATGTAGGAAAAACCTTTTCAGCACTATCCATATCGAAATACTTCAAATCTCAAAAAGTGAATATTTCAGTAGATACTGTTTTAAGTTATCTAAGTATGCTACAAGATGCATACCTTATATATAAAGTTAGTAGAAATGACTTGATAGGAAAAAGCATCCTTAAAACTGAAGAGAAATATTACATAGCAGATCATGGTATTAGAGAAGCTATTTCTGGTAACAACATGAAAGTTATTGAATCAGTATTAGAAAATATCGTTTATATCGAACTATTAAGAAGAGGATACAAGGTTTATATTGGAAAAATCTCTGATCGCGAAATTGATTTTGTTGCTTATAAAAACAAAGAGATAAGATATTATCAGGTTTCGTATCTTATGGAATCTGAATCTACACGTGAAAGAGAGTTTGACGTTTATAAGCTTATTGCAGATAATTACCCAAAATATGTGATATCAATGGATCATGTGGATTTTTCACAAGATGGAATCATTCATATGAACATAGAGAAATTTTTAGCTGAAGTATAACAAAGTACATTACCATGTATATAATCGCAAATTTACTTTATGAGTATCAAAATGGAGCAGTTCTATAACAGGACCTCCATTTTTGTTTTTTAAAGATGTAAAAGGTAACTCACGATGTTATAAAAACGCCGAGTTTTAAATTATTATTGGCAAAATTGATATAATAATAGATAAAATTAACAATAATATTCAATAAATTAATAAAATCAATATAAAAATTAATAAAATTAATAAAAATGTACAAAAACGCTTGACAAGTAGAAACTAAATGAATATAATGAAAGTGTAAATTAAAAAAATCAATAAAAAACAAATAAACAATTTATTAAATTAATTTATAAATCATTGAATGCGAAAGGAGTAAACTGATGAAAGCGAATAGTTTTTTACACAGTGTGGTCGATTACATCAAGGATATACTAGATCAATTTAATACAAGCAAATTAAGAGAAACTGAAATTTATATGTCATCAAACGATTATCAATCACGTTAATTAAATTTAGTTCACCTTTAAATCTACATTTCCTACCTTCAAAATATATATGTGATGTCTTATCGGACCAAAAGAAAACGGCTTATAGTTCAAGTGCCATATCTGAACTTAAGCTGTTTTTCTTTTTCGCTGATTTCAAACGTTCAATGAGGTTATGTGCTATCATAATAATATGGGTTTTATCTTTCATTAAAGGGGTAACTGAAATGAAGATTAATGAGATTATCAAATATTTCAATGAACATCAAAACACTACCATCAAAAAAATCAATAACCTATATCACTTTAGTGAAAACTATGGTGTCAAAGTCACTGATTTAAGATCATTAGCTAAGAAAATTTGATACGATGATCACTTATCTGATGAACTTTTGACCATTGATACGTATGAAACGATCTTTTTAAGTGCATTGATTCAAAATCCAGAAACGGTAACTTTTGATAAAATGACACAGATTGCATTATGTGCTAAAGGTTCATCTGTTGTCGATCAAGCACTATCTGATCTCATCATGAATTCTAAAGAAAAAGAGTATTGTCTCAAAGCATGGTTTAATCATGTAAATGCTTATCTGAGATATGCTTTTTATGCAACATATCAATCATATCTTAGAAAAAATGATTTAGATAAAATCGATCAAACGTTTGGATTATTAGTATTAGATACCATCATGAAGACCATTATGGATGAAGAATCCTTTATTCAAAATGCGATGAATAACGTTGTTGTTATGGCAGGACTACATGTACCCCATTTTGTTGATAAGGCATACGAAGCTGCACGTCATATTGGCTATGTTTTACCACTACGTGCTAAAAATAGTTGTAATATCCAAAGTGCACTGGATTATTTAGATCGCTATATCTCACAACCCAAATATTCAAGAGTCGCGAAAATACAACAAGAAAAACAGGAGAAGTCGTCATGAAAAAACTAAGAACATGGATTGTCATCAAAAGAATGAGTATCATCACATATCTTATGGGATTTGTTGTTTTAGGGTTTTCAGTTAATTTATTAAAAGCATCTACCTTAGGTGCAGGAGCATGGGATACGGTTTATATCAATGCGTACACACTCTTTAATCAAGTGAAGGGAATTTCATGGCTCACCATGGGAATGTTATCTTTTGTTATGGCACTCACCATTATGATTATCGTCTTGATCTATCGTAAAAAGTTGATTTATCTGATGATGCTGATCCCCGTCTTTGGTGTAGCTATCTTTATTGATTTTTGGAATTTGTTAGTTTTTCATGATCGTGTTGCTCAAGGTTTAGGTTTCCAAATTTTATTTTTTGCGATTGGTGTGCTCATCTTACCTTTGGGCTTAACCCTCTTTGTTAAGTCAAAATTTACAGCTTATGTCTTTGATGAACTCATGCTCATGTTCGTTAAAATCACAAAAGCAAAGAAAATTACCTATGTAAGATTAGTCATAGAATTCATCGGTATAACTATAGGTCTTATTCTTGGCTATTATTCAAATTATATATTTGATCAAACATTTGGTGCAGTGAATGTTGGGAGTTTGATCTTAACATTTACGATTAGTCCTGTTATGGCATTTTATTATAAAATACTTCATATCAGTACAGAAAGTTAAAGGTATTTATCATGAATAAAGAAGATATCAATCTCAAACAAGATACACACGATAACATGATGCAAATGATTAAATTCACGTTGTTTTCTATTTCAGCAGGCGTTATTCAACTGCTGTCTTTTACTTTATTTTTTGAAATCGTTAAACTGATCTACTGGCCATCTTATCTCATCGCATTAACATTAAGTGTCCTTTGGAACTTTACATTGAATCGAAAGTTTACGTTTAAATCAGCAAATAACATTCCGATTGCGATGACAAAAGTGGCATTCTTTTATGCCATATTCACACCACTTTCGACCTGGTGGGGTGACGCATTAACTAAAATCAATTGGAATGAATATTTGGTTTTAGGGTTAACCATGGTCAGTAATTTGATACTTGAGTTTCTATACACTAAGTATTTTGTTTATAGAAATAGCATCAATACAGCCATCAAGCGTTGAATCAAGTCATTTATTATGATATACTGACTTACAAGAATATCGCTTTATGAGGGGGAAAACATGTTAAATATATCAAAAGTCTATAAGACATACAAACCAAAAAAAGGTAGAGAAGTTGAAGCGCTAAAGGATATCAATTTATCCATTGGTGAAAAAGGGCTTGTTTTTTTACTTGGAAAATCAGGATCTGGGAAATCAACATTGATGAACATCATTGGTGGACTTGATGTTGCAGACCAAGGACAAATCTTTTTTGGAGATAAAGATCTAACCAAATTGAGTGAAAAGGAATATGATGCATATCGTAACTCAACGGTAGGTTTTATCTTTCAGGAATTCAATTTAATTGAAACTTTCAGCGTTTATAAAAATGTCAGTTTATCCTTAGAACTTCAAGGGAAAACTGCGAATCGAGAAGAGATTAAACAACTGTTGGAATCACTAGATTTAAAAGATGAAATTGATCGTATGCCTTATGAATTGTCAGGTGGTCAGAAACAAAGAGTCTCTATCGCAAGAGCATTGGTTAAAGAGCCGAAAATCATCTTAGCAGATGAACCAACAGGTTCACTCGATTCAGATACAGGAAAACAAATCTTTGAAGTGTTAAAAAAACTATCACTAGATAAACTTGTCATCGTTGTTTCACATGATCGAGATTATGCAGAAAAATATGGTGATCGTATCATTGAACTCTCTGATGGAAAGATTATAAGAGATACTGATGAGAATCATATCACTGATAATCATGCATCCTTTGAATTAACACCTTCTAAAATGCCGATGAAAGATGCATTTATGTTAGGATTTGCTGCATTTATCAGAAAACCAGTACGTATGGTTTTCACACTTTTACTCCTAACGTTTGCATTCCTGCTTTTTGGAGTATTAGATTCTACAGCTAACTATAATTTAAATGAAACAGTGATTAAAGATTTATATCAAAGAGATCAATCTACAGTTGTGATACAGAGAACAACTTATGATGAACTGAATGGTTATGATAGTTTTGCAGCATTTGGATCCACTCACTTCAGTGCTCTAAAAAGAGATTATTCTGATTTCTATATGAAGGAAGTTTTACCTGATCGCATCGAATTGGAAACACTTTTTAATCCAACCTATGGTTATGATTATTTTACAAGGTTCACTTCAGGTATAGTAGAAATTGATCAAACATTTTTAGATCAAACTGGATTTTCACTTGTTGGAAGACTCCCACTCAATATCAATGAAATTGTTATTCCATACCATCTGTATGAATCTTATGAAGAGTGGGGGTATAACGATAATGGAAAAGTTGTTATTCATCAACCTTCTGATTTATTGGGCAAACATATACATTCTTTTTATTCTTATACGATTGTAGGCGTTTTAGATACTGATTTCAATCAAGAGAAATACCGACTGATACTAGACGAATCGTCACCAGATGAAATTGAAAGAACTCTTTATCGTGAACTTACTATGATATCAGATGGTTCACTTCATACATACATGTATGTAGTACCAGGATTCATCCAAGATCAACTTGAACAATTACCTCCAGATGAACTTACATATAGTTATTTAGGTGTTAGTATCTATGATGGCATTCAAGGAGATCCTTGGGATATGAATGATTCTGATGCTCAAATAATTGATGGAAATACCGTGATGAAGATCAACAGTTTTCCTGAAGAAACAACGTTTATCGATGGTTTTAATGCATCAGAGCTTTCAGGTAACCAAGTTATTATCCCCATAAGGCTTTTTAGATCAGCTTATTTTGGTGAAATTGAGAATAATTTTGAAGCGCTTGTCGAAGCTAAAGTTATCGAAGTCATCGATGATTTTGCAGAAACACATTACGATGAAAAAGCAGATGAACTAGCAAATAATTATGAGTTATACTCTTGGCAAGCATTTTCAGATTATATACAGTTATATAAATCCATTCCATTTTTTTCTACATACATGTATGGTGATTTTGAGTCACAAGCAGAATTCGAAGTAGCTCAACCACTTTTTGATGAGTTTGGTGATTATTTCACATTGAGTCTTCAAAATGATATGCACGGAATGGATTATTCAGGAGCACGAATTGATGTTGAAGTCGTTGGTTATTACTTTGGTACTTACGTTTTAGTTTCTGAAGATTTCTTTGATGATATCAAGGTTACAACTTCAAAATATCCATTTAAGCAAGTGATTGTTGGTTTATCAGGAAATCAACAAGAGGATCTTTCTTTCTTAAATGCATTAAATCAAAGAGAAGAACGGTTTGAAGTTAATAATGAGATTTCACACATGATGCTCTATATGAATGACCCCATTATCTTTTTCCAAGGCATCTTACTTTGGATTGCTTTAGGATTAGCATTCTTCTCTGGCTTATTATTTTATAACTTTATGTCAGTTAGTATCCATCACAAGAAAAAAGAAGTTGGTATTTTAAGAGCTCTAGGTGCAAGAAGAAGAGATGTCTTTATGATCTTCTTAAGTGAAGCTTTAATCATTGCAAGTATTGTCTTTCTCTTATCTTTTGGATTAACTTATTTACTCGTTACGATCGGTAATCATGTGATTGTCAATTACTTTGGTTTAGGTGTTGATCTCTTATGGGTTAAAGCAAGACAGCTATTTACGATATTAAGCATGAATGTGGGTGTTGCACTTATGGCATCCTATATTCCCATTTATAAGTTTGCAAAAGAAAAACCAATCGATACGATTAAAGTTGTCTAATTCAGCAATCTTTTCGAAGATTGCTTTTTTTCTTTGATATCTTTATAATGAAGGTAATGAAAAAGGGGGCTTGCTATGAAAAAAATTTTAAGTATCATAGTCATAATGTTATCTTTAACGATACTTTTTGGATGTGATCAAGAAGAAGAATTGAGACAAGTAAATATACAAGTTGTATCAGATACAGGTATTGAAATAGCACTTGGAGGTTCTGATCGAACACCTAATAGCTACAATTGGCTAACAACTATAACGACATCATCTTTTAATAAAATGATAAGTGATCTTTATCCTGAAGGTTTTTCATTCCATGAAGTGACAAGTCCTGATGGCACTGTGTTCTTTAAAATGGGTGTAAGTCAAATGATTGAAGTTCAGGAAGGCTTTTTAAAAATACCTATTCATTTCCGATCAGATAGCGCACAATCAATAGCATTAAGTATGTTTAACTTAGGATCTTATGGAAGTCCTTGGACTTCTGATATTGATTTTATCGATTCAAAGAATAATCAAATTCTTGCTGGCGATGAAATGATAGTTTATTTAGCAGATGCTTTAAGGTTTTCATTGACTAGTGATTTAGATACATTTGTCTTTGAAAAACCAGTCAGTGGAACCAATACACAACTGGGTGATGTCACAAGTTATGATACTGATCACTTAAGAGGTTCTGCAAGTTACTATTACGCAAAAACACAATCTATACCGATGCTGATGACATCTTTTGATTTACCAGATATGACGGAACTAAGTGCACCTGTTACGATTTTACAGCTTGATCAAGTCGATGAAAATGTCTTTGGAGCATCCTATTATGGGATGATTGTTCTAAGGGTTTGGTATGAACTTTTAGATTTAGAATCTTATCAGATCACATTAAGTGAACAAATGGAATTGTCACTTGGTTTTAGAGGAGAATAATAAAAATGGGCAATCCTTGAGATTGCTTTTTTCTTTTGACTAATGCTATATGATTAAACAAACGATTATATAGGGTAACACATCCATATAGTAATCATCAATGACATCAAATAGGATTATTAAAAGACCAAAGTAAATCAATACCACTTTATGCATAATGGAGTATAATGTCTTGTGGAAACTATCATAATTATTTGAAGGAGTAAACAAATGAAAGCTATACAGATTAAAGAAAATGTTTATTGGGTTGGAGCCATCGATTGGAACTTAAGAGATTTCCATGGATATTCAACCAATCGTGGGGGAACATATAATGCTTATCTCATTATCGATGAGAAGGTAACATTAATTGATAGTGTATATGCACCTTTTACAAAACAAATGATCTCTCGTATTAAGTCAGTTATTGACCCATCACAAATTGAAGTCTATATTTCAAACCATAGTGAACCCGATCACAGCAGCGGCATTAAAGAAATTATAAGCTATGCTAAAGATGTCAAAATTTACGCATCAGGTCCAGCGGGTGTTCGCTCTATGACGGGAACTTATCATGGCATTGATGTACTTCCTGTTAAAACGAATGATGTCATTCATATTGGAAAAAGAGATTTAACATTCATTCAAACACCACTTGTTCATTGGCCAGATAATATGGTGACCTATAGTGCGTTTGATCATATCTTATTTAGTAACGATATGTTTGGTCAACATATCGCATCATTTGAGCGATATGATGAAGATATTGATTTTTATGTATTAAAAGATGAACTTAAAAAATATTATGCGAATATTGTCTTACCCTATGGTGCACAAACACAAAAAGCATTAAAACTCATTAAGGAATTAAAGATTGATTTAATTGCACCAAGTCATGGTGTCATTTGGAAGAAATATATCAATGAAGCTATAGATATTTATGAAAAGATGTCTACCTATCATAAAGAAAACAAAGCAATGATTGTATATGACTCTATGTGGGGTAGCACCGAACAGATGGCTATTGAGGTTGCTGATGCGTTTGTTGAAGCAGGTATTCCTACAGTCATTCGTCATGTCGGTCATACACCACTGTCTGATATCATTGTTGAACTCATGGATGCTAAGTATTTAGCTGTTGGTTCACCGACATTAAATAATGGTTTAATGACATCCATAGCAAGCTTCTTTGCATATATGAAGGGATTAAATCCTAAACATATCTCTTATGTTGTTTTTGGTAGCTATGGTTGGAGTGGTCAAGGAACTGAATTTGCTGATTTAGAATTAGAGAAGATGGGTCATACAAGGTTAATGAAACCGATTCGTATTCAATATGCACCTTCAGAAGAACAGTTGAGATTTTTAAAGAATGAGATTATGGTGTCATTGAAAGCAGAATTGTAGAATGAATAAAAAGGATATCCTTTTGGATGTCTTTTTTTATGAATGATGATGGATTTGATTTGATATAATGAAAGTGAAATCGAAAGTGAGTGATAATGTTATGAATAATAAAGATACGTATCAACTAAACGATTTGCTTGAAGGACTAGAAATGGTGTCTACTGATGCAACTGTTTATTTTAACAAGAAGACAAAAGAATTCACAGTAATAACAGATGATCAGATGAGAACATACGAAACGTATTGCGATGGAGATAATGACTTACTTGAATGGGAAAAAGACATGGTAAAAATAATTGATGTTATCATGAATGACACACTAAATCAATATATTCAATTACCTAGTTCATATCACATACATGAGCATCAAGTAATGGTCGACTTTGCTTATACATTAAATGATCCCATAAATCGTATATTTCTTGAAGTTTTATACAAAAAAGGAGCATTTAGAAATTTTCAACAGAAATTGCTCGACTATGGTTTAAGGAAGAAATGGTTTTCTTTTAAAAGAGACGCATATATTGAAATATTAAAAACATGGTGTGAGGAGAATAAAATAACATATGAACTATAAAATGACACTTAAAAATTTTGAACAATTTATACCTAGTCATATCTTAAAAAGGGGATTTGATTATTACAATGATAATCTTGTTCATTCGGTTCATTCTAAAAATGAGGAAGTAACAGCTGTAGTTGAAGGTCAATACACATACGATGTGTTCATTCAATTTGATACTAATCACAAAAATATAATCAGCAATTCGTGTAACTGTCCTTATGATCAAGGAATGTACTGTAAGCATGTTGCTGCTGTTTTGTACTATTTATCAGATGAAAAAGAAGATGATGATCACTATAATTTATATGAACAACTTAAAGATTTGGATAAAGATCAACTCATCAATCTTCTTTTAGATATTGCAGAAGATGATAAGTCCATCGTCATCGACAGAATGTTACATGCTGAAGATTCGGCACAACACATCATTGATCACTATCTTAATGATTACACTCATAATGGGTTTATAGATTATAAGGATTTACCACATGTGATTCATGGATTTGAATTAGCCTTGAAACAAACACAGCATCTTAGTGATGAAAAAAAAGTGTATCAATTTTTGACAATTTTAATGAAATATATCGAGATTTATCAAGAAGTTGATGATTCATATGGTTCTTTTTCTCAACTCAAAGAAGAAGTGATAAATGAACTTTCTCAAATTCTTTATACAATATCAGATAGTTTAATCATTATGCCGTATTTAGAAGAGTTTAACGACTATATGATAGAGCGTTATGAGTTAGAACTAGATGATATGCTTATTGAAGTGCTTGAATGCCTTATTCCACTATCAAGGTTCGATGCTGTATTTCAGTTGTTCTCAAAAACAATTCTTCTAATCTTAGATACAAAATCACAAAACGAATATATGAAATATTATATTGATGATTTGGTGGATATCATGTATCAAATGTTACTTTTTAATCAACCAGAAAAAGCTAATTTATGGATGAAGAAATATAGTTATGTTAATAGTATGCAACTTCGTATTATCGATCAAGCATTTGATCGCAAAGATTATGCAACCATCATTAATCTATGTGAGGATATGATTAATAAGGATGATGGTAATTTAATCAAGTGGTATATCTTTTTGGTTAGAGTTTATCAAGAACAAAATGAAGTAGATAAGATGAAAGTTTACATGAAAATCCTTATTAGTCAAGGGAACGATGAATTTTTGGATTCTTACAAAAGATTATTCACTCCTAACGAATGGAAAATAGAGTTAGATAGTATCATTCAAAAGTTGAAAAAACAGAAATTTATACCACCTTTGTATGAGAAACTACTTATATCAGAACATTTAGATGCCGAAATGTTTTGGTATGTCAAAAATAATCCTTACAAAGTTTTTCAACTACACAAATATTTCGATGATTCTACAAGATTAGAAATTATTCCCATTTTTAAAAGTGAGATTATTAATCAAATAAAGAGTGGATCAAGTATGAAAGATTATTTACATAAAATCCATTACATCAATCTCTATTTTCAATCGTATCCTATTGATTTAGTGATTGAACTCATTGCTGAGTTAAGGATTCTTTTCAAGAAGAGGAAAGCATTTTTAGAGGTGCTCAGTCAATTCGAAAAGAAAAATATGATTGTATATAAAAAGAGTTTAACGACTTCAGATTAGAACAAGTATTTTAGTATCGACAAGAATATTGTGTGTAAATGATGGAATCATAAAACAAAAAGAGCCATCTTCTGCTTTTTTAGATTTCAATATCATTATGTTTTATGATACATGATAGAATGATTCTAAAGAATGATGTGTTTGGGAGATTTATGAGTAAAATAATTGGTTTAATAGGTTTACTTCTTGTATTAGCTTCGTGCCAAAAACAAGAGAAGATTTTTTATGAGATTGTTTTTTATGATAGTGAGACTCAGATCATTGAAACAACCACTATGGCTGAGGGAAGTCCTATCGTATTCATTAATGAAGATATTTCTAAAGAAGGCTATGCGCTTTTAGGATGGGAAACAGCTGAAAACTTAAGAATCTATGAAGGGGATCTTGTTACA
>JAVEQT010000088.1:0-5083 GCA_034007485.1 Acholeplasmataceae bacterium | reverse complement strand
CAATCGATCTAAATATTTCTGCAATACTTTGGGTGAGAGTTACATTAATGGTTTCCACATCATTTGTCACACGTCCTAAAAGATCACCAAACTGTTGATTATCAAAATATTTAAGCGGTAATCTGTTGATCTTAGCTGACAATTCAGTACGCATACCATACGTTAAGTTTTGTGTCATACCAATCAGTAAAAAGGCTTGAAGATAATTGAATCCCGCGGATAACACATGCACAGTAACAATCAATAAGGCAAGTTCACCTAATGATACGTTGACATTCCAGATGATATGAATCAAACCAAATTCGATGTTGGAAAATACACCATTAGCAGCCTCATAAGCTCTTGCAACCTCAGAGGTGATTAAACCTAAGAACCAAGGTCCTAAAACCGTGAGTAAGGCAGCTGTAATGGCCATAAGACCTGCACCCATCACTTGGAAACGGTAAGGACGTAAATACTTTAATAACTTTTTCATCGTCCCCTTGAAATCCTGTGGTTTACCCATATAGGTCATCCCACGTGGACCACGAAGCGCTGGACGTGGTTGTTGAGCAGAAGCTCTATCTTTATCTTGGTTCATAGAAGCTCCTCCTTAGACAACTGTGATGAAGCAATTTCTTGGTATACCTTAGATGACTTCATGAGTTCATCGTGTGTTCCGATACCAACAACTGTTCCTGAATCTAAAACAATGATTTGATCTGCATGACGAATCGTATTGATGCGTTGAGCAACAATCAGTTTCGTTGATGTCACGTGTTCATTTAACATTTTTCTTAATTTTTGATCCGTTTTATAATCGAGTGCAGAAAAAGAATCATCGAAAATATAAATTGGTGGTTTTTTCGCAATCGCACGTGCAATGGATAACCTTTGACGTTGACCTCCGGAGACATTGGTGCCACCTTGAGCAATCTGATGATCATAGCCATCTTCCATTTCTAAAATAAAATCATCAGCTTGTGCAATTTTAGCGGCTTCTTCTAGCGTGTTTGGATCAGCATGTTCTGCGAATAAAATGTTATCTTTGATCGTACCACCAAAGAGAATACCCTTTTGAGGAACATAACCGATGAGACTGTGAAGATCTGATTGACGCATATCCTTAATGTCGATTCCATCAATGGTAATACTTCCACATGTCCTTTCATAAAAGCGTGGAATTAAGTTGATCAATGTTGATTTCCCGGAACCTGTTGAACCAATAAAGGCTGTAGTTGTTCCTGGTTTCACCTTGAATGAAACGTGGGATAAAACAGGTTCAACTGCATCAGGATACTGGAAACAAACATCTTTAAATTCGACTTCTCCTTGAATATTTTCAGGTAATTGAATGGGGTGTTCTGGGTCATTAATCTCAATTTCCATATCTAAAACTTCCATGATACGTCTTGCTGATATGGCTGCTCTAGGAATGCTTACAAAGATGAAAGACATGAACATAAATGCCATGACTGCACGCATGGCATATTGCATGAGTGCCATGAGTGACCCTGGTGTAAATCCGTTTAATCCTACGAAATAGCGTGATCCGATATAAACGATGGTTAAGCTCGTTAACCCCATGATTAAGCCCATAAATGGCCACATCACAGATGATACACGGTTTACAAATATGTTGAGACGCATCGATTCTTTTGAAGTTTCATCAATCCGATTGGCTTGATATTCTTGTGTGTTATACGCTCTGACGACACGAAGTCCGGTTAGGTTTTCACGTGTTCTTAAATTTAGTTTATCAACGAGCTTTTGAACAAGTTGAAACTTTGGTAGCGTAATGGAAAACACAATGGCTAACATGACGATCAGTGCCGTGATTGAAGCCACGAGAACCATCGATAATGTTGGTTGTTGAATAATCGAAAATGTTACTGCACCAACAGCTAATAAAGGTGCTAAAATAATCATTCTTAAAAGCATATGAACAATGCCTTGAAGTTGCTGAATATCATTGGTTGTTCGTGTGATCAACGATGATGTTGTAAAATGATCCATTTCGCGAAGTGAAAATTGTTCGATTTTTTCATAAACGGCTGCTCTTATATTTTTAGCAAATCCTGCAGATATACGTGATTCTAAATAACCACCAATGATGGTAATGATGATACTTAGG
Source organism: Acholeplasmataceae bacterium (assembly GCA_034007485.1). Classification (GTDB taxonomy): domain Bacteria; phylum Bacillota_I; class Bacilli_A; order Acholeplasmatales; family Acholeplasmataceae; genus Peloplasma. The sequence continues at coordinate 2,970 of JAVEQT010000088.1, read as the reverse complement.
ACTGTTGCTCCTAACATGAGACCTGCATAATAAAAAATGCGTTCAAGATTTGGATCGGTAACAACTTCACCGAGGCCAAGTCCTTCACTCACGATTTGTCCAAGTAAATTAGGTAAAAGTAAATCTAAAAATGCACGAAGTGCAACCAGTGTAAAAACAATGGCCACACCAAAACGGTATGGCTTTAAATAGCGAAGTGTCTTAAGCAAACTATCACTCTTTCTTCATGACGGAAAAATGATTAAACAATTTTACCCATATGACTAATTTTATCTAATATACGCATTAAATTCTTTGTATCTTCTTCTCCAAGATAATCTGTAACAGCCTTTAAGGGTTGATAGTATTCATCTCTGATTGATTCTACAAAATCCTTACCTTCCTTGGTAAGTTTAATAAATGTGACACGTAAATCTTTTTCAGATGTTTCTTTTTGTAAGTAATTCTTATCGACTAAATCGTTGACCTTATGTGTTACAGCAGGTAAGGTTACACGAAGTGTTTTTGCAACATCTGATAATTTAAGACGTTGGCTCATATCACAAAACGCAACACAAAACATGACCATGATGTCAGCATCTGATAACTTGGTTTGAGCGCGTTTATAAATGCCTGATAAGCGAAATGCTTGCAGTGAGCGATCTAATTTTTGTAATGTTTGATATTCTTTCAATTGGGAAATCCTCCTATGTGAACATGTACAATGATAATTCTACCCTAAATTGAAAAGTATGTAAAGAATATTATTCTTTCAGTCCCTTTTTTTCAATTTTTGACATAAAACATGATATTCCTGCTGTAATTCATTTTTACGTATATCATCTGCTTGATTCATAATATGCTCAAGCAAGTTTAATCTTTTTTGATAATAAGGTAGTGCTTCCTGTTTATCTTTTAGATAAGGTCCTAAGATGAGATCTTCTTCTGTTAAATGCATGACACCTCTCTCAACTTTCATGATGATGTAATAGAATTTATCATAGACAATATATTCATCTACAATCTTGAAATTTAAACCTTCTAATCTTTTTCTTAAATGTGCATATTTATCATTAGGTTGTAAGATATATATCGCATCGTGAAGCGGTGCATGGGTCATAATGTCTGATATGAGGTAAGCCCCCATTCCCGCGATAACACACGCATCAAATGATTCATTAATAGCCAAAAAACCATCCGACAAGATGCCTTGTACCGGATAGTTTTTTAAAGTTTTTAACGATTGTTGAAGCGGCATTTCTCTCACATCAGATGTGATTCCTTTTTTGATATAGCCTTTTTTAAATGCTTCTTCTAAGACATAGCCGTGGTCAGATCCCATATCGAGCGCTGTATCATAGCCTTTAAGGAGTGATGAGAGAAATAAAATGCGCTTATTTCTTACCATAATAAAACTCACGAAGCTTGTTTTGACGTGATGGACTTCTGAGCTTTCTTAAAGCTTTGGCTTCAATTTGGCGGATACGTTCACGTGTCACACCAAACTCACGTCCAACTTCTTCTAACGTATGGTTTTTTCCATCGAAAAGACCATAACGTAAACGTAAGACTTTTTCTTCACGATCAGTGAGTGTTTCCAATACTTCATCTAAGGTTTGTTTGACCATTTCTTGAAGCATATATTCATGTGGCGTTAACGCGTTAGGATCAGAAATGAAATCACCAAGAGATGAGTCTTCTTCTTCACCGACATGCGCCTCTAGCGAAATAGGTTCTTTAGCGATACGCTGAATATTTTGAACCTTTTCAGGTGTAATACCCATTTTAGATGCAATTTCCTCTAAGGAAGGTTCTCTACCTAAATCTTGAATCAGTTGTCTTTGAATACGAATCATCTTGTTAATCGTTTCAACCATATGGACAGGGATACGAATGGTGCGCGCTTGGTCAGCTACGGCACGTGTAATAGCCTGACGAATCCACCAGGTTGCATACGTAGAAAATTTAAATCCTTTTTCGTAATCAAATTTATCAACAGCACGCATGAGACCCATGTTACCTTCTTGGATCAAATCTAGGAAGAGTAAACCACGACCTACATAACGTTTTGCAATCGATACAACAAGACGATAGTTGGCTTCAACGAGCTTATTTTTCGCATGATGTGCTTTATGAACAATACGCTTGAGTTCTTCTAAATCTTCTTCGCGAAGTTCTAAATTACCCGCTTCATAGTCATCGAGTTGCTCTTTCGCATAGCGACCTTCAAAAACAGCAATTGCATGCTTCTTTTCATCCTCTTGATTTAAAAGTGGAATTTGTCCAATTTCTTTTAAATACATACGTACAGGATCATCAATTTTAATCGTTGATGCAATCGACTCAATGTTAATCAATTCTTCTTCTTCGACTTCTAATCCAGAAAGTGAAAGATCATCAGGTTCAACATCTTCTAAATCAAAGTCAGTGTCATCTTCTTCTTCGATTTCAAGAGTTTCTTCTTTAACTTCTTCCTCTTCTTCCTCTTCTAAGTCTTCAGTAGCAATGATATCAACATCTTCATTTAAAAGCGCACGTTCAATTTCAAAATAGTCTTCGCTGTTGGGGTCAGCGTATTGAATGACATCTTCCTGATTTAAAAACTTGTCTTTACCCGCTTTCTTAATCAGTTGGGCAATGATTTTTTCACGGTCCATGTTATTCCTCCTTGTTTTTATTCTGCAATCTCATCTTGATTGCATCTCTTTCTTGTATTAATGCTATTTTATCTTGCAGTAATGCATCCTTGTAGTCATCTAAATTTTGTAGTTTGGAATTGATCTCTGCAAGTCTTCTTTTGTCGTTGGCTTCTAAAACCACATGTAGGTACACGTTGATATCCTCATCATTAAACTGTGTCTTTTTTAACCACAACGTATCATTTAAAATCACTTTTTCCATCATATCACGCTGTTCAATCTTAAGTGTATCTAAAAGAAGTGATAAATCAAATTCTAAATGATCGCGATAATACTGATCAATCGAAAAGCG
>JAVEQT010000014.1:0-24803 GCA_034007485.1 Acholeplasmataceae bacterium | reverse complement strand
TAGTTATCAAATCGATGGTGGAACAGTGAGAACAACCATCGTGAGCAATATCACCGTTGAACCGATTGATTCAACCTTGACATTTAATTTTAGAGATCCATCGTTTATTTTACCTATTGGAACGGATATATTAAATATCGGTAGTTTAGAAAACGATAATGTCGTTTTAGAATATTTTGATCCGATTTCTGGTTTGTATGTCCCTGTTGATTATGAAGATTTCAATTTAACATCATCACCTGTTTCAACAGCAACTTATCATCCATTTAGCTTTACACTTTATGTGAATCCATTACTTAGAGCGGGAAGTTATCGCGTTGGATTTAGATTACTACCCTATGAGGATACAAAGACTTATTATACCTTTACAAAAGGAAATTCCACATTAAGATCAATTAATGAAATTGAGCATTATTCATCGGGTATTGTCAACCCGGGATCAACAACTTTCCAAAGTTATGTCAATTTTGGTTATGTCTTTGATTTCTCATCTTACATACCTCAAGCTGTTAATGATCCACTCGCAAAAGCGTATGAATCAGAGGTGCTATATTACACCTTGCCGTTTATTGATCGCCTGTTGATTTCTGAATTTTCAGAGATAACAAATGTTGTTCAAAATCCAACAACGTACACAGCTTCTGGTTTTAGGGTTTATAACATCAGATATACGATAACATCTGAAAGTGGATCATCTACAGTTTACAATCATCAAATCATTGAACGACCGATTGCTATCGTCGATGTTTACAGGAATAACAATAAGGTCGTCATGAATGCTTCAAATCCTGTTATCGTTTCTAGAGAAGCAGTTTCAACTTCAGTGCTTATCAATTATGGTATTGATACGACATACAGTAGTTTAGTATACAACTTATATGCTGATGATCCAAATAGTTATTTCGATGTGACACCTAGTGGCATCACAGGAATATCTGTTTCAGTAACGGATGGTTATCTCGTTTTCACGATATCAGAAGAAGCAGTTGCACAGTTATACACGTTTAATGTTACCTATAATAGAACAGGTGACTCACCCATTGATCTAGGTATGGTCTATATCCAGAAGAGTGAAGGTACAAGTGCTTACCTTATTGATATTCAATTTGCTGAATTAGCTACTGAAACGAACTATGCTAAGATTTATGTTTCTGATGCATCAGGTATTCCGATTGTAGGAAGTTCATATGAAACAAGCATTTATTATGCAGGTATTGACTATGATAATGCTGATGTTGATGGCATAACCAACTTTAGAGTTGATGGTCAAGTATCTAATATTCCACTTGATGAATATATTCCATATTTCTTAAACTATCTACCCTTTGGTGCAACCATAGCAAGAAAACTTCCTGATGGTTCTTATTCGGCAGAAGTTGATGGACCAGAAGATCCTGATATTGCAGGACTAGCTGCAGACTTTACAGCACAAGAGGGCGTTAGTGAAGGTGATGATATCATCATTACCTATCGTGTGACTTCAGAAGATGGTCTCCATATGGTTTACTATCATATTACTGTCACTGACGTAACATATAACGTATCCTACATCTTTGATGTGATCTATGAAGGGAATGCTTTAAAACCTGATTTAAATGGTGTTGTTATCGTTATTAATGTACGTAATATGACAACGAATTTGCCGGTTACAGATACGATCGTCACCACATTACCTCAATTTTCTACAGTCACAGGTTATGAAAACTCAACGAATTTATTCTACATGTTAGGTTTTGAGGATTACAAGTTTAGATTTGGTCGTAATAAGAGTGGATATTTCTCATTCAACGTTCAAATATTGGATACTGAAGGGTACACTTATGATTTTAAGATTGAGCTTAATGGTACCGATGAACTACAAACGATTAGTGATTTAGATCCAAATTCCAATGATGATGGTAAATACTATTACATCAATTCATCAACAAAAAATCGTACGAGATATTTTACAATCACCATATCGAATGCACAAGTACCACCAAGAGATTATGGTTTTGATGATTCAGAATCAAGCTGGGAATAAAGGTTAGAAGCGATTATACTTCTAACTTTTTTCATATGTGAAATGAAACAAATTTTCATTTTATGAGTTTCTTATTCGAGCATTGCTTAAAGAAAATGATTGTGCTAATATTGAGATATAAGAAACAAGGGGGCTTCTAAAAAATGAATAAGAAATATGCTTTATTACTGTCTTTTATTGGTTTATCTATTTTTTTGTTTGCTTGCGATCAATTACCACAATCTGACTATCTCTTGTGGCGAAATTCAGAAGAAGCAACAGATTTGAATGGGGATAGCAAAATTGATGAACTTGATTATGATTTATTTCTTAATCCTGAGGGTATGGATTATGAAACATGGCGCAACTCTGAAGAATCTGAAGACTTAAATGGTGATCGCAAGATTGATGAATTAGATTATGAGATCTATTTAAATCAAGGAACAAACGATTACGAAACATGGCGTAATTCAGATGATGCAGAAGATTTGAATGGAGACCGCAAGATAAATGAACTTGACTATGATTTGTTTTTAAATCCACCAGTTGATCCATACGAGATTTGGCTTGGTTCTGAAGATGCAAAAGATTACAATCTAGACGATACCATCGATGAAGATGATTTTGCAATTTATACGGATTTTCTTGAACTCGCTGGTAGTTATACGATAGCAAATTATTCATACGAGGGAACAAATACGTATATAGGCAATAAGATTTATCTGAAAGATTTTGCCCTTTATTTGGAAAATATCGAGTTGATTGTTGATTTAGAGGGGAACATTGATGCCCAAATTACTCAAGAACTGATCACATTACTAGACGATACATACACAATATTTCTTGAAGGTTTAGAGAACATGACGATTGAAAGAATTTCACCTTTCTTGTTTGCGATTGATACCACAGTTACAATTGAAGGTGTTGAACTTGCTGTTAGTCTCTATTTAACAGAAATTGAAAATGGATTCTCTACCTCATATACCATCAACTTTCAAAATGTCATCGGTATAGTCAAATTTGATATCATTAAGGATAGTATAGATGCAACCTCATAATGGAGAAGATTTTCCTATTATTTTGACAAAAGTCATTTTATTAGGTGTATTAATTCTCACATGTTTAGTTCTCTTTATATTTGCTCCAAAACAGATTATCAGTAATGATTTTCCTTTTGTTGTTGCAACTTCACTTGCTATATCTGATGAATCGAATTTACTGCTATATGATTATGAAGTATATGCTACTTCCGATCGTTTTGAACAAGGATTAATAGATGATGTAACTGAAACTAAAGCTACATTTCGTGAACGTAATGAAATTATGGCAATCAAAGTCTATGGTTTGTCCAATCGCATCGAGTATAAGGAAGATTATATTGTTATTTATAATCAAGATACACCTGAATTGAACATTGAGTATTATTTGATAAAAGATATGATCTTCGATGAAATGAGTTTTCCATGTAGAACATTTATTGTATTGATTAATGATTTAAAACCTGTTGTTAACCATATTTACATAGGAGTTGTATTATTTATTACCTTAGCCATATTGGCACCAGCAACGATCAAATTTATAAAGTATATGACGATATTGGAAAGAATTAATAATAAATGACTACTCAACAAATTGAAGAGAAGAAAAAAAGAGTAAATGAATGGTTAATATAACCAAATATTCACTCTTTTTTATTATTATGCTCTAATATGACTAAGGCATAATAAGAATGCCTACAGCAATCAACACCAATGCCATAAACAGCAAGACGATGTTAAATGCTTTTTTACCCATCATTTTAATCATAGCTTTAGATTTCATGTTGTTATATAAGAACGGGAATTGTAAAACCATACCTACCAGTAGAAAAGCCCCATAAACAATTAAAAAGATTGCTAAATAATACATATTAACCTCCTATATCGTGATTCTTTTTCTATATTTTAAATAGAGTAAATAAATAACAGCACCATTCACTAAAAGTCCTAAGATGAAATAAATCCACGTTTCAGAAAGAAAATAAGACATGGGTATGAGTTCAAATGCTATCAATCTTGCTGGCCAAAAGCCAGGAAGTATGCTTAAGAAGAGTTCTTTCCAATCTGTGAGAAACAGTGCAGCTACAGGTGCTAATAGTATCAAACCCGATGCCTTCATAATGACAAAACCTTCGACTTTATTACTTGCAAAAGCATTGACTAGAAGAGCAATAATAGGTCCGTGAAGCGGTGCAAGTATTAATATAAAGATTAAATTGAACGGATCAACGATACTGATAAAACCACTTGTTATAACGATAAGCAATGTGCTAAGTACACCTAAAATATAAGAAATAATGATCTTAATCCATATGTAATGATTCACATTAATCGGTGTGATTTTTAACGATAAAATAACGTTATCATCTTGATCATCTAAAAGGGTAAAACCCGTAATGGCACCAAACATAAAACCATTTAAAAGAATAAAGAATAACGTGACGATGTGTGTCGCTATACCAGCACCTTGATCTTCTAAATATGGCATTAAGAAGTAAGCAACAATAGCCATAATGATAGGGTATGCCATTAAAAAGGTATACATCTTATCGCGAAGCATCAATTTAAGTTCATGTTTTAAGACACGCTTGAACATGATTACACCCCGCTTTGCTCGACTGCATATTCTTTGAATTTAGGTTTTACATAGAACTGATAACCCAAATATGCATATAGTGATAAAACAACAACAGAGACGAAAAATTTAAAATCAACAGCTAATCCAAATCCTGCTTCAATCACCTTAATAGCTGCTTGTGTTGGAACAATCAGTAAGATAGTATCCCATATATCAGCTTTTAAAATAAGATCAAAATAATGAAGAACAACGGGAATTGTAATCACAAATGAATAAATCATAACGTTGACTAAAAGTGTTGTAAAATCCTTTGAGTGAAAAGAGAAGACAAATCCTAAAAGACTGTGCATAAAAATCGATAAGGCAAGGCCTGGAATGATAATATACCATGTGACTTCAACTTGTTTCACGAAAAAGAAAGCTAAAATGACTAAAGTAGATGAAAACATGCTATGAATCGTATTGGCAATTGCCTTTGATAAGATGAGTTCTTGGTTGGAAACAGGTGTCACAAGCATCGTTGAAAAAGTCGATTCTGTTTTCTCAAAGAACATAACAGATCCAATAAAGATAATAGACATCATTGTAGCATCAATAATGATGACAAAGGGTAGCATTTCCATGAGTAAATCATTATCATCTAAGAAGAATAGAAGTAAAAACCATACGGTTGCTACCAAAAATGAAACGGTTGTGACATGATATTTGGTCAGTCTAGAAAGTTCACCTTTGATTAAAATGAAAAGTTTACTCATGATTAAGTCCTACACCGGTAACCTGAATGAAGATATCTTCTAATGTCGTTTCACCACTGTGCAGTGTTTCAATATCTTTCGTCTTGAGAAGATTGATGAACGTTTCATTTTGTCCAATGTGATCCATGGGGAATTCTTCAATGACCGTCTTTCCATTTTCTTTATATTCTAACTTCATAATACGTTTACCGTATTTTATCTTTAAGTTTCTAGGACTATCCATCTCTTTGATTTGACCATTAACAATAAAAGCGACACGATCACAAAGTTGATCAATATCAGCCATGATGTGGCTTGTGATAAAGACAGTTCCTCCGCTTGCTCTAAATTCACGAATCATATCCTTTAGGATCATCGCATTTGCAGGATCTAAGCCATTGGTAGGTTCATCTAAAAAGAGCATTTGTGGTGAATTAAGCATAGCTCTAACAAAGTTAAGTCTGATTTTCATCCCTTTCGAATACTCAGAAACCATTTTATCCCGATCATCCCAAAGACCTAGACGTTTCATCAATGCTTCAACATCATAATTTCTTTTATAGAGTTTTAAGAAGAAGTTGATGTTTTCCATAGCTGTCATCTTTGAAAAATGAATAGGCATTTCAAAACTAACACCAATATCTTCAAAGAATGAATCATCAAGTTCTGCAATACTTTGACCATTATAAGAAATGATCCCTTGATAATTTTCTAAAAGCTTAATCAAAATCTTTTGAGTGGTAGATTTACCTGCACCACTAGGTCCTAAAAAACCAAAGATTTCTCCTTTTTGAATTTCAAATGAGAGTCCTTTTAAGGTTTCCTCCTTATTCTTAGGATAAGTAAAATGTAGTTGTTCAACTTTAAACATGGTCTACGATTCCTTTCTTTAAGATGTCAATAATCGCATCTGTTCTTAATTTTATGTCATCAAGTGATTCTGATGTATGGATGTAATAGTCTAAATTCATTTTATTCATGTAATCTAAGATACTTTCAGCTAAGAATCTTGCGTCTATGGAAGATCTAATACGTTTTTTTTGCTGGTCAATCTTAATTAATGATTCAAAAAACTGTATACCACTCTCATAAGATGCTTTGTATAAATCAGATGATCTAAACAAAGATGATTGGGTCATGTTGTATCCCGCTTTAACAAGTTCAGGATAGGCTTTAGCAAATTCGAAACCGCGGATGTATATCGCTTTAAAACGATCTAAAAAAGGAAGATCTTGACTCATGTCAAAGATGTCTTTGAAGAACTCTCCTTTTTTTTCAGAGATGACCATCGTGAAAAACATGTAAAGATCATCCTTATCAGAAAAATATTGATAGAATGAACCACGTGCTATTCCTGCATCCCTGATGATATTTGCTAAATTGACATGCTCATAAGGATGAAGCGAAAGTTCTTTAATGGTCGCTTCGATAATTTTCTCTTTTTTGTTAGGTTTTAACTTCATAAACGTATCTTTTGGCATATGTCCTCCAAAAATGACAACCTTGTCACATTTTGAGTATACGCCACATTTTTTACTTTGTCAACAAAAAAAGAGAATCCACGATGGACTCTCTTCATGTAGGTGATTTACTTTATTTATTCGTGATGGTGATGCTGACAGCCTTCGCGGTGCTTCTTGCGAGAAACTAAGACTTTATAAAGGTTGTCTTCAATTTTATAAATGTCAACATTTTCGATACCGGTTAACTGATTGACGTAAGTTACCATCTGATCACGATCTGTAAATAATTTTACTTCATTTTCAATACATTCATGGCGTCTTTGACGCATCTCATCATTTGCTCTTCTAAATTCATCTTTGATTTGCTCACGATTGATAAATATTCTTTTATTTTCCATAGTCTCACTCACTCTCTCTCACCTACACTTATACGATAAGACAAGAAGTGCTTTTTGTCAACTAGGATTTGGAACTTATTTTACAAGGTGAATTGAGTTCACGTCTAATCCAAATCAAACCGATTGAAATTAATGCTAAGGATATGAGTTTATAAGGTAAGCCAGCTAAGGGAAGAGCAACGACTGAAAATGCAATGCCTACTGAAGCGAAAAATGCGATCACGCACGATGTACATCCATATGTCAGGATACCAAATAAAACAGAGAAAAAGCCAAATGATTGTGCTTTACCTTCCTTGCCTTTAAGTTGAACCATGGCTGTTGATAGATTCATTAAAAATGCAGAAAGAAGTGACATGATGATGTTAATAAAAACATTGATAATCACAAGGAACAATCCATACGTTTCAATCATTTCTGTATAGGACATATTCAAATAATCGACAACAAAATAAATCATTAAAAAGATGGCAAAGAATAGACTTCCTTGTATGACAAATTTCTTGGTTTTTTGGAGTGAAAGAGCTTCGTTGAACATAAAATCATCCTTTACATTTTGATATATTTTAAGTATAACATAACAGGGTGTAAAAATGACAAACGATGCACTTCATCTTATCCATAGGATAAATCAAAAAAAGTATACGTTGATTTGTTGACATTCTTCGTATATTTTATATAATAGATGTGTTATAGTTTAACAAAAATGAACTATTGGTTTACAATATCTAAACAAATCATTATACACACTGGCTACCGTTTATCGGCAGTAAACAAGGAGGCAATCATGGCAGCATTAATTGAACTTAAAGACATCACAAAAGAATTTAATGGACAAGTTGTTTTACGAGGTATTGATTTGACCATTGAACAAAATGAATTTGTAACCCTGCTAGGACCCTCTGGTTGTGGGAAGACGACAACGCTGCGCATCATTGGTGGCTTTATTGAACCTTCCGCAGGTGAGGTCCTTTTTGATGGAAAAAGTATCTTGGATACCCCTGCTCACAAACGTCCTACAAATACCGTTTTTCAACGCTATGCCTTATTTCCTCATTTAGATGTTTTTGAAAATGTTGCTTTTGGTCTTCGTGTAAAAAATGATTCATTGGCAACACTCGGTAAAATGAGAGAAGTCACTGACTATTATCAACAACTGATTAAAAAAACAAAAGATAAAAGTGAAATAGCTACACTTAAACGTGAAATGAAAGAAAAGATCAGTGAAGTCAGAGATCCTAATAACGATAAAAAGAAACTGATTGCTGAACTTCAAAATAAATGTAATCAAAGTGACAATGAAAGTGAAAAGAAGTCTTTGAATGAAGAGATCAATGCCATTAAACAAAGCTTTGTCACGAAGAAAACGAAAGAAAAAGAAATTCAAGAAAAAGTGCAAAAATATTTAAAAATGGTTGGACTTGAAGGCTATGAAACACGTGCTGTGCATAAGCTTTCAGGTGGACAGCAACAACGTGTTGCAATCGCTCGTGCACTCATCAATGAACCAAAGGTTCTTTTGCTTGATGAACCACTCGCTGCACTTGATTTAAAGCTTAGACAAGAAATGCAATATGAGTTAAAAGAGATTCAAAGAAATTCAGGTATTACCTTTATTTTTGTCACACACGATCAAGAAGAAGCTTTGACTATGAGTGATAAAATTGTTGTTATGAATCATGGTGAAATCTTGCAGATTGGAACACCAGAAGATATTTATAATGAACCAGCCAGTAAGTTTGTTGCAAACTTTATTGGTGAATCAAATATTATGCCAGGTATTATGATTGATGATTATAAAGTACAAATTGATCATAAAGAATATCCATGTGTTGATAAGGGATTTGCGCGTAATGAAGCGGTTGATGTTGTCATTAGACCTGAAGACATCGACATTGTTAAGAAGGGTGAAGGGCATTTAACAGGTATCGTAGATTCTATTGCCTTTAAGGGTGTTCATTATGAGATTGATGTTAAAACAGAACATCGTATCTTCACCATTCATACAACTGATTATGCTGAAGAAGGATCAATGGTCGATATCTTATTTGGACCAGAAGATATCCATGTGATGGAGCAATCCTAATGCAAGAAGTCATTCATCAACAAAAAAAGAAGCGCAAATTAGAGTTTTATCTTGGAGTTCCTTATTACGCCGTACTCATTATCTTAGTTGTAATTCCCATCTTTTTAATGATTGTATCATCGTTTCAATACGATAATCAATCGGGAATTTTCCCCATTGGTTTTACCTTAAATCATTACCTTGATTTCTTAAAAGCAACTGCTTTTGTAAGAGCGATGACATCGTCACTTTGGATCGCATTAGCGACAACACTCGTCACCTTAATCATTGGATATCCTCTGGCATATCTAATGACTAAAATGAAGACGAGAACACAAATCACGATGCTTTTATTAATCAATGCACCTATGTGGATCAACATGCTTTTAAGAGTGAGAGCATTAGAACAAATTATGAGAATGTTTGCTCCATTTTTAATCGATTCATTTGCAGGTGTTGTGATTGGTTTAGTTTATGTTTATCTTCCCTTTATGGTCTTACCTATTTATGCAGTTTTATCTAAAATTGATTATAATCTTTTAGAATCTGCAGCAGATTTAGGTGCATCAAAGACGAAAACACTGATCAAAGTCATTATTCCTTTATCGTTATCTGGTGTATTATCTGGTATACTCATGGTCTTTTTACCAGCAGCAACGACCATTATCATTCCACAATATTTAGCACCTTCACAAAACATTTATATGATAGGTACACTGATAGAAAAAAGTATCATCAATAATGGACGCATATCTTATGCGAGTGCAGTTGCTATCGTCTTATCAGTTGTGATCTTAGGGATTGTTTATTACATCAAAAAATTGGATAAATACAAGGGGGTTAACAGCAATGAAAAAGAAGTCTATTAACCTACCCAATATCTTATTCTTAATTTTTGTTTTATTTTTCATTTACGCACCTATCGTCTCGATTGCAGTCTTTAGTTTTAACGAAGCTAATTCACTGACACGATGGAGCGGATTCACTTTTGATAGATATATTGAGCTTTTTACAGATCGCGAACTTTTTAACTGGTCAAATCCTAGAGAATCGATTGTCTTCATGACACTTTGGATTGCTGTATTATCCACGTTTGTATCGACTGTGATAGGTACATTAGCTGCGATTACTTTGACGCAGACAAAGCGTGTCATCAGAGATTTAACGATGACTGTCAATAATATCCCGATTGTGAGTCCAGAAATTATCACAGCAGTTTCGCTTCTTGTTTTATTTGGTGCTATGCAAATTGCACCATCTTACAATACGATGTTGCTCGCACATATCGCCTTTTCTACACCCTATGTTTTAATAACGGTCTATCCCAAGGTGAAAAGTTTAGATCCAAACATCGCAGATGCTGCCTATGATTTAGGTGCATCACCATTAAAAGCTTTAATCAAAGTTATCTTACCTCAAATTAAAGTTGCGATCATAGCAGGTGCAGCAATCGCATTCACTATGAGTTTTGATGATTTTATCATCAGTTACTTCGTTGCTGGTTCATCTGGCGACAAAAATATATCAATTTATTTATATACAAACCGTCTATCACCCAAACCGATTATTAATGCATTTTCAACGATTATTTTGGTGATTATCGGTGGTAAGATTATGTATGACTATTTCAAATCTGGTAAAAAAATGGAGGAATTAGAATGAAAAAAGGATTATTACTAATTGTTTTGCTCGCGTTTGTCTTTACACTCATTTCATGTGAACAAGGACCAACACTGCGCTTATATAACTGGGGAGAATACATTGATGATGAACTCGTCCAAGCATTTGAAGAAGAATCAGGCATTCGTGTAAAGCAGATTGCATTCGATTCCAACGAAGTAGCCATCACTCAGATCAAAGGTGGCAATCAATACGATTTAGTTGTTCCAAGTGATTATGCGATTGAACAGCTTGCTATAGAAGAATTAATCGTTTCTATTGATTGGAGTAAAATTACAACATTCAGTAAAGATACGGACTTAGCAGATGGTTTAAGCAGTATTTTAGCAAATGTCAAAAACGATGCAACTGACAGCTTTGATTTACTTGAATATGCAGTACCTTATTTCTGGGGTAATGTTGGAATTCTCTATAATACAGATACCGTAAATGAAAATGATCTTGATGGTTGGGATACCCTCCATTTAAGTGATACGTATGAAATAGCCTTTTATAATAGTGCAAGAGATGCTTTTATGCCTGCCCTAAAGGCAACCGGTGCTTTAACGATTAATCATCCAACAACTGCTGAGTTTAATGCAGCTGTCACATGGTTATCAAATGGTTTAACCGCACAGGTATCAGTAATTACTGATGAGATTTTTGATGCGATGTTAGATCCAGCACGCTATGATATGGCAGTTGCTTATTCAGGTGATGCGAATTACTTGATGAGTGAAAATGATAAACTTGGTTTTTACGTGCCAGAAGAAGGAACCAATGTATGGATGGATGGTTTTGTCATTCCTAAGGGTGCTGAAGAAGATTTAAGTTATGCGTTCATCAATTTTATGATGGACTACGAAAACGCAAAACAGAATACGGAATATGTCGGTTATTCAACACCAAGAAAAGATGTATTTGATGAAATGATTTCAGCTGGCGGAACATTCGAAGATTATGCGGATTCGTATGATGTAAGAATTAACGCAAATGACGAAGTTTATCGCTATAATGAAGATTTAAAACAACAAATGGATGCTAAATGGCAAGAAATTTTAGCAAACAAAGGCTTTGATCAAGATGAAGGACTAGGAACTGGAACGTTGATTGCTATTGTTGGTGTGGGTCTCCTCATTGTGACATCAGCAGTTTTAGGTGTCATTAAAAAGAAGAAAGCAGTATAAGAAATAAGTGATGAATTCCAATCGGATTTCATCACTTTTTTTAATTGAATTTTTATTTCACGAATAAATTCTATAAGTATGATGAGTTTGTCTTATATAAACAGCAAACGATATATATAACATGAGGAAAAAGGGCTAGTGCAGTCATGTCATGAAAACAAAGAATAAATTAAATCTCAAAAAACGCTCATGAAAAATAATGATCATAATAAGTGAAGAACTTTACATTTATGGTTCTTTTTAAATTCCTTTCTTAATTACTCTTTTGAAACAACATAAGTATACTTATGATGCACTCGCTGAAAAATATTGACAACACTCTGATTACATGATAGAATCAAATCAAGAATAAACAGTGTCCGCAAATATAGACGTCATAATTACCAAATCATAAAACATGCCGCATAGTCTAATGAATCTTAATAAAATTCAAGACGAACTGATAGGTTAATATATGGAAAAAACGGTCTGGACTTGAATGACTTATCATAAATATATTGATGAACATATAGGAGGAAATATAATGAAATATTTTATTCATGATGACTTTTTACTGAGTACTGATGTTGCTAAAACACTTTATCATGAACATGCTAAGAAGATGCCAATCATTGATTATCATTGCCATCTTGATCCGAAAGAAATATACGAGGACAAAACATTTAGAAATCTCTCTGATGCATGGCTATCAGGAGACCATTACAAATGGCGTTTGATGAGAGCCAATGGCGTAACCGAAGACTTTATCGCTGGAAATCGTTCTGATGAAGAAAAGTTTATGAAATGGGCTGAAGTAGTTCCTCAATTGATAGGTAATCCACTCTATCACTGGACGCATTTTGAATTGAAACGTTTTTTTGCTATCGATGAATTACTTTCACTAAAAACAGCTAAAGAAATTTATGATCAAGTTAATGTTAAATTATCAAAATTATCTACAAGAAAACTTATTGAGATGAGCAACGTTGATATCATATGCACAACAGATGATCCAACAGATCAATTAGAGTGGCATGAAAAGCTAGAGGTTGATCCAACATTTAAAACGAAAGTTCTACCAACATTTAGACCCGATAAAGCGATTAACATTGAACTTTCTTGGTTTCAAGACTGGATTATCAAATTAAGCAAAGTTGTTGGTTATCAATTATCAAGTCTTGAGCAATTAAAAAAAGCGCTCATTGAACGCATTGATTATTTTCATCAACATGGGTCACGTCTATCTGATCATGCACTAGATGTTGTTTCCTATGAAAAAGCAACTGATGTAGAAGTTTCTGGAATATATGAAAAAGCATTAAAGCATGAATTATTAACTTCAACTGAAATTGATAAATATAAAGGACATATTTTAGTTTTCTTAGGTCAAGAGTACCATAAGCGTGGATGGGTTCAACAATATCATATTGGTGCTTTGCGTAATCTATCTGAACGAAGCTTAAAGATTTTAGGCCCTGACACAGGATTTGATGCGATCAATGATGGATTGATTGCCAAGCCATTATCACATTTGTTGGATGCACTCGATCAAACAGGTGAACTTCCTAAAACGATTGTATATACCTTGAATCCTCGAGATTTTGAAGTCGCTATCACGATGATGGCAGCTTTTCAAGGTGGGGGCGTACCTGGCAAAATTCAATTCGGTTCAGCGTGGTGGTTTTTAGATACCATTGATGGTATGACCAAACAGATGAAAGCTTTAGGCAGTAATGGATTAATTTCTAAATTTGTGGGTATGCTTACCGATTCAAGATCATTTCTAAGCTATTCAAGACACGAATATTTTAGAAGACTACTCTGTGATTTTGTCGGTAAAGAAGTCGAAAATGGACTTTATCCACATGATATCGAATTCTTAGGTAAACTTGTTGAAGATATTAGCTACAACAATGCCAAACAGTATTTTATGTTTTAATCTTTTTTGTGGTAAGGCTTAAACACATAATAGGCGTTAGAAAGTTGTTTTCTCTCCTCTTCACACGGTCCATATGGAATTGTCGATTTTATATCAGAGTTTTTTAACAATTGAAATGTATTTTCGTAAGTGTCACTTAATCTCTTAACTACAGCATTCTCTAAGAAAATATCCGTCTGATTTATTGAAGAGTAAAACAAAGATTGAATAAAATGTCTGTACAGCATATAATGATATTGTATGTATAGATAGACAAATATATAGAATAATGTACATTTTGCGAAAGGAATGTGGGTTCATGTATAAATTTGAAGTCATTAAACGCATCACAGAAGTTGGCGTGGTTGCTGTTGTAAGAGCTGAGAAAAAAGAAGATGCTATCAGCATTGCACAAGCATGTATTGATGGAGGTCTACCAGCAATCGAAGTGACATTTACTGTCCCTCATGCAGATGAAGTGATCAAGACATTATCACAAACATTTAGTGATGATCAATTGCTTATTGGTGCTGGAACAGTATTAGATGCTGAAACAGCAAGAATAGCTATTTTAAATGGTGCAAAATACATCGTAAGCCCAGCTTTTGATGAAAAGACAGCATTACTATGCAATAGATATCAAATTCCTTATATGCCTGGATGTATGACCATTACAGAAATGATTAAAGCACTTGAATTTGGTTCAGATATTATCAAGCTTTTCCCAGGTAGTGCCTTTGGACCAAGTTATGTGAAAGCTGTTAAAGGTCCACTTCCACAGGTTAACATCATGCCAACAGGTGGTGTTTCACTTGATAATATTCAAGAATGGGTCAAAAACGGGGTTGTTGCAGTTGGTGTAGGTGGCGAACTTACGGGTCCTGCTAAAAAAGGTGATTTTGCAGGTGTTCAAAAGAATGCACAAGCTTTCATTAAAGCTTTTCAAGATGCTAGAAAAACGAAATAATTATTTCATTGGAGGGGCCTTATGTCAAAAATAATAACATTAGGGGAAATCATGCTCAGATTGTCAACTCCTGGGCAAACCCGTTTTATACAAACAGATACCTTTGATATCGTCTTTGGTGGTGGTGAAGCCAATGTTGCAGCTAGCTTATCACAGTTTGGCCATGAAACATATTTTGTAACAAAGTTACCCAAACATGAAATGGGACAAGCAGCTGTGAATCAACTGAAACGATTCAGTGTTAAAGATGATTATATCGTTCGTGGTGGTGATCGCATCGGCATTTACTTTCTAGAGACTGGTGCATCCATGCGTCCGTCTAAAGTCATCTATGATCGCGCCAATTCTGCGATAGCTTTAGCAGATCCTAAAGAATTTGATTTCAAAGAGATATTTAAAGATGCTAAGTGGTTCCACTTTTCAGGTATAACACCTGCGCTCAGTCAAAAGGCTGCTGAACTTACAAAATTAGCACTTATTGAAGCCAAAAAGCAAGGTGTTATGGTATCCGTTGACTTAAACTACCGTAAAAAACTATGGACACCACAAGAAGCGCAAACCGTGATGAAACCTCTGATGCAGTATGTCGATGTCTGTATCGGAAATGAAGAAGATGCAGAACTTGTCTTAGGCTTTAAGCCAAAACATGTTGACATTTCTAAAGGGCATCTTGATTTAGATAGTTATAAATCGATTTTTAAAGAAATGAAAGAAGCTTTTGGCTTTAAGATGATTGCTACAACACTTCGTGAATCATATTCAGCTACAAAAAATGGTTGGAGTGCCTTACTCTATGATGGACAATCCTTTTATAGCTCAAAAAAATATACCATTGAACCGATTATCGATCGTGTTGGTGGAGGAGATGCATTCTCTGCAGGTTTAATTCATGGACTTCTTAAGAGAACACCTCAAAAAGCGATTGAATTTGCAGTTGCAGCATCCGCATTAAAACATACGATTCCCGGAGATTTCAACATGGTCAGTGAACTAGAAGTTGATAATCTTGCACAAGGGGATCAGTCAGGACGTGTACAGAGATGAAAGATAACAGAACAGTATCACGCATTTTACAAATCTTAGAATTAATTGCTAAACATGATGAAGGCTTAACATTAGGTCAAATTTATCGCATGCTCGATATTCCAAAAGCAACTGTTTATGATTTTTTACAAACACTATATCATGCAGATGCTATTTATTATAAAGATCCACGCTTAAAGAATTATGTTATTGGTTCTAAAATGTTTGCTATTGGATCAGTCTATACAAAGAATTCTAACTTGATTGAAGCATCACAATACGAATTAAAAGACTTTGCAGATCGTTATGGACGCACTGTCTTTATTACGAAACGCATTAACGATAAAATTGTTTATGTTTTTAAACACCAACCATCAAGTTCAAGAGTTGTGACACCACAAGAAATTGGTAGTGTTTCAAGAGATTATGAAAATTCACCGATTGGACAGTGTTATGCTGTTTTTGATAAAGCCGTTAGAAATCAAAGTTTACCTCATTTTAATGAGATCAAAAAAGCACGCTATATCTTTTCAAGCCTCGATGATAACAGCCATATTTGCACACTTGCTGCTCCTGTTTGGAACTTTGAAAGTCGTGTTGTTGGTGTGATTGTCGCATCTGATTTAGCTGGTGATGGCAGTGAAAAAGAAAGCGTAGCAAAAGAGTTTGTTAGTATTGCAGAACGTATTTCAAGAAAACTTGGATATTTAGGCGATTTTAATGAATAAACTTGGTATTAGAGCTCATGATATCGGTAAACTCAGTGCATCTGATTTAGCGAAAGAAGTGAGCAATATTGGTTTTGATGGTGTACAACTTGTTTTTCAAAAAGCACTTCAAACTGACGTTGATTTCAACCATCTTGAAGAAGTTAAAAACGCTTTTACAAAGCCATTTATCATGATGCTTGGTGCATATTTTAATCCGGTACATCCCGATCAAAACGAAGTTGAAAAAGGTATTCTTAAATTTGAGGAGCATTTAAAGATTGCGAAACGTTTGAACTGTTTATATGTAGGAACTGAGACGGGATCATATCAAGGAAGTCCTTGGACATATCATCCGAAAAATCATACCTATGAAGGCATGCATGAAGCAATTTCTGTCTTTAAAAGATTAGTTGAAACAGCTGAAAAGCATGATGCATATGTGGCTATTGAAGGTGCTTATCAACATGTGGCTTATTCACCTGAAAGACTGAAACTCATGATTGATCATATCAACAGTCCACGCTTAAAAGTCACCGTTGATCTCTTCAATTATTTAAATCCATATAATTATCAAGATCGTATGGAAATCTTTGAAAAAGCACTTAAACTTTTCGACCAAAAAATCGTAATTTTCCATCTCAAAGATTACATTTATGAAGATGGAAAACTCATTCAAGTTGGCCTTGGTCAAGGTCTCATGGATTATAAAACCATCATTAAACGTATAAAAGAAACACACCCAAACGCCTATTTAATTTTTGAAGGTGTTACCGGTGATGATATAAAAACGAGTTATCAGTATATTAAAACATTATTAGAAAAGGACGTGTGAACATTGAAATTAAACATTCGTTATAACAACCATCCAGAAGATTCAAAATCATATGATACATCAAAATTACGTGAAAGATATTTGATTGAAACTATCTTTGAAAAAGACGACATCGTCTTAACGTATTCGCATCATGACCGTATTATCGCAGGTGGCGTTATGCCTGTAGAAAAAGAAGTCTTACTTCCTGTCACCAAAGATTTAGGAACATCATTTTTCTTAGAAAGAAGAGAAATGGGTATCATTAACATTGGTGGTGCGGGTTACTTAGTCTTAGATGGAAAAAAGATAGCTATGGCAGAAAGAGATGGTATATACATCGGTTCAGGTACCAAAGAAGTTTTATTTGGCTCACATGATTCAAAAAATCCAGCGAAATTTTATGTCAATAGTGCACCAGCACATCATCCCTATCCAACAGTCCATATTCCTTTTTCTAAAGCTAATCCAAATAAATGGGGTTCACCAAAGACATTAAATGAAAGAACAATTTATCAATATGTGCATCCTGCAGTTTGTGAATCCTGTCAACTCGTGATGGGTATGACCATACTTTCTGAAGGATCCGCATGGAATACGATGCCTTGTCATACACATGAAAGAAGAATGGAAGTTTACTTCTACTTTGATATGGCGGAAGATACACGCGTCTTTCATTTGATGGGTGAAAAAGAAGAAACAAGACATCTCGTTGTTAAAAATGAACAAGCTGTCATTTCACCAAGCTGGTCAATCCACTCAGGTGTAGGGACATCTGATTACACCTTTATTTGGGGTATGTGTGGTGAGAATAAAACATTTGATGACATGGATTTTGTTAAAATGTCTGATTTAAAATAGGAGGTATCACATGATATTAGATCAATTTAGTTTAAAAGGAAAAGTAGCTATCGTAACGGGTTCATCAACAGGACTCGGACAAGGTATGGCCATTGGTTTAGCAGAAGCTGGTGCTAATATTGTTGGTATCGATTATGTTAAACAAGATGAAACACAACTTTTAATTGAAAAGTTAGGAAGAAATTACTTAGGTATAGTAGCAAACTTAATTACGATTAAACAAGAAGGATTAAAGGAACTTGTTGACCAAGCAGTTAAACGTTTTGGTCATGTTGATATTTTAATCAATAATGCGGGTATCATTCGAAGAGAAGATTCTCTTGAATTTTCTGAACAAAATTGGGATGATGTCATGAACATTAATGCTAAAACCGTCTTTTTCTTCTCACAAGCAGTTGCTAACCAATATATTAAGCAAGGTACGGGTGGAAAAATTATTAGTATTGCTTCCATGCTTTCTTATCAAGGTGGCATTCGTGTACCTTCTTATACAGCTTCAAAGTCAGCTGTTAAAGGTATTACGATGACCATGGCAAATGAATGGGCTAAATACCATATTAACTGTAACGCGATTGCTCCAGGTTATATGGCAACAAATAATACAGCTGCCCTTCGTGATGATGAAAAACGTTCAGGAGAAATACTAGAAAGAATTCCTGCAGGACGTTGGGGTACACCTCAAGATGTTGCTGGTGCTGCTGTCTTCCTTGCTTCAGATAATGCAAACTACATCAACGGATTTACACTTGCAGTTGATGGTGGATGGTTAGGTCGTTAATTGAACTCTATGACACGGTCAATTGACCGTGTTTTTTTCATCTTAGATTTCCATTTTTATGAGAAAATATGATACAATCATCATGAGGTATAAAATATGAACCAAACCAGAAGAGAAATACGCATTGAGCTGATGAATCAGCTCTACCAATATGATTTATATCAAAGTGATAAAATGCCTTTTATCCCATCTTTTGAGGATGAATCATTGATGAAAATATATGATGATATCATGAATCACATCAAAGAAATTGATGAACTCATTGAAAACCATCTTTTTGATTATTCGCTTTATCGTCTTAATTTTGTTGATCGTGCGATCATTCGATTAGCGACTTTTGAACTTAAGTTCACCGATACAGAAAAACAAATCATTATTAATGAAGCCGTTGAACTTACAAAAATCTACAGTAATTTAGATGATGAAAAACAACATAAGTTCACCAACCGGCTACTCGATAATTTAGCCAAAACCATTAAGGGATGATGCCAATTGGAAAATCAAATCCAATCCGTTGAAAGACAGTACCTGACGGTAACTGCTTTAACTAAATATATTAAACTCAAATTAGAAGGTGACAAACACCTTGTTTCTATTTTAATAAAAGGTGAAATTTCTAATTTTAAGCGTCATTCAAGAGGTCATCTTTATTTCACTTTAAAAGATGAAAATGCTCAGATATCATCGATTATGTTTTCAAGAGATGCAGAACGCCTTACTTTTTTACCCAAAGAAGGTGATCACGTTCTGATTCAAGGTCGCATTTCAGTTTATGAACCTTCAGGAACATATTCAATTCAAGTGTCAACCATGACACTTGATGGTATTGGTGAACTCTATCAAAAGTATGAAGCATTAAAAAAAGAATTAGAGGAAAAAGGGTATTTCAAGCAAGAACATAAACGACCTATTCCTCATTTTCCTAAGATTATCGGTGTTATCACATCAAAAACAGGTGCTGTCATTCAAGATATTATCAATACTGTCACAAGACGCTATCCCTTATGTGAAATTCATCTTTATCCATCTCTGGTTCAAGGACCAGGAAGTACGGATAGCATTAGAAATCAAATTATTTATGCTAATCAACGACATGAAGTTGATGTTCTCATTGTTGGACGAGGTGGCGGATCGATTGAGGATTTGTGGGCATTTAATGAAATGCCAGTCATCGAAGCCATCTATCAATCTGAGATTCCTATCATTACAGCGATTGGTCACGAAACTGATTTTACTATTTCAGATTTTGTATCTGATTTAAGAGCTCCTACACCGACAGCTGCTGCTGAGCTTGCTACACCAAATCAAAAAGATGTATTAAAACAGATTGAAGAGAGTAAAGAACAACTTAGATATCGTATGAAACAACTTTTTGATGATAAGAAAACGAGTTTACTCTACTTAGATGAAAGACTTGAAAGATTATCACCTTCTTATAAGCTAGAACAGCTTAAAGAGCGTTTAAATCAGCAAAAAGAGCAGTTAACAAAAGAATTCAGTTATTATTTAGAAGTTAAAAAGTATCGTGTTGAAAAACTATCTAGCTTAATGAAGAGTCCTAAGGAAAGACTTGATAGTTACAGAAGTACAAACGATTACTTAACTTTACGTATCAGACAATCGATTACTCATCTTTTAACTGAAAAAAAGATGGCGTTTGATCTTTACAGAAAAACACTACAATCCTTAAATCCATTAAGTGTGATGGACAGAGGGTTTGCTCTTGTAACAAAAGATCAGAAAGTTATGACATCTGTTAAGAATTTAAAGAAGAATGAAGATATCGAGCTACGATTTAAAGATGGTCATGCGAAAGCAACCATCAAAGAGATTAAGGAGAATTGACATGGAAAAGAAATCATTTGAAGCATTATTAAAAGAGTTGGAACAAGTCGTCAAAGATTTAGAAAACAAAGACATCCCTCTTGATGAAGCTGTTAAGAAATATCAACTCGGTCTTGAATTATCAAAGGCTTGTTATCAGATGCTTGAAGAAGCTGAAAAACTTGTGGTGAAGGAAATCGCATAATCATGGAACTTAAAGACATCAAGGACCCTGGCTTTATAAAAAATTTAAGTGCAAAAGAATTAGAAAAACTCGCGGAAGATATTCGCGTCTTTTTGATTGATTCTATTAGTCAAACCGGTGGTCATTTGAGCTCTAATTTAGGTACTGTTGAACTCATTATTGCGATGCATAAAGTCTTTGATAGCAAAAAAGACGTCTTTATTTATGATGTGGGACATCAAGCATATACCCATAAGATATTAACAGGTAGAGCAGATCAATTTGATACGCTCAGACAAACACATGGTTTATCTGGTTATATCAATTATAACGAATCACTTCATGATCACTGGGAATCAGGTCATGCAGGTACTGCATTATCTGCACTTCATGGTGCATTAGTTGCTAAAAAAATGAAGGGTGAAGATGATTTTGGTATTGCTGTGATTGGTGATGCTTCCATCACAAATGGTATGGCATTTGAGGCTCTAAATCTCATTGGAAATGATCATACACTCAAAGGACTAATCATCTTAAATGATAATGAGATGAGTATCTCAAAAAGCGTAGGATCCATCTCAAAAGCCTTAACTAAGTTTCGTTCGATGCGTCTTTTCATGAAGTTGAAGAATATGTGGTCAAAAATACTACCACACTTTATGATTCATTTCTTAGGACGAATTAAGCGCGGTTTTCGAGGTTTCTTGCAGAGACAAAATATTTTTGAAGATTTAGGTTATATGTATATTGGACCTATTGATGGTCATGATTTAAAGAGTTTAATCTATAATTTAGAACGTATTAAAAAGGTTAAAAAATCCGTTGTCCTTCATATTATTACAGAAAAAGGCAAAGGTCATATTGAAGCAGAAAATGATAAAGTTGGTACGTATCATGGTGTATCTAAACCATCCAACGGTACAAAACATGGCATCAGTTGGAGTGAATTGATTGCAAAACACATGATGAAAATCCAGAATGTTGAAAAAACGTTTGTTATCATGCCTGCTATGGAAATTGGTACACATTTTTCTGATTTTGCAAAAACATATAAAGATCGTTATCTTGATGTCGGTATTGCTGAAGAACATGCAGCAACCATGGCAGCTATGCTCGCACACCGCGATGTTAAAGTATTTTTACCACTTTATGCGACATTTGCACAACGTGCATTTGATCAAATCTTAAATGATATTGCAAGATCAAATCATCATGTGGTTTTTGGGATTGATCGTGCAGGTATTGTAGGTGAAGATGGTTCAACCCATCAGGGACTCTATGATGTATCGATGTTTTACTTGATGCCCAACATGGTCATCACGATGCCCTATGATGCTAAGGATGCGAAAGATTTACTTTATTATGGTTTCTTTGGTCAAACGAACCCATTTGTGATCCGTTATCCTAGAGGAACAGTGCTTTATCATACATCTGATGAAGAACAATCCTTTGAATTGATCAAACCGACATGGACAAGCCTTAAAAATGGACAAGATATTCATCTGATCAGTTATGGTCCTTCCCTTGACTTATTAATGAGAGCAAGTGATGAATTAAACATAAATAGTCATATCATCAATGCACGTTTTATTAAACCAGTTGATGAAGATATGCTTCATCAGGTGATGAAAACAGGAAAACCCGTCTTAGTTTACGAAGAAGCAGCTAACACAGGATCACTTTATCCCCAAATCTTAAGTTTTATGGCGAAACACCATTACACCAATCGAATCAAAGAGATGTCAATTACTGACAAAATCGTTGATCATGGTTATTATCAAGATATGCTTAAGGAACTTCATATGGATTTAGAATCAGTAAAAGAAGCCATAAAGGAACTCATTCATGAGACTTGATCTATATTTAGTTGAACAAAACTATACAAAAACACGCAGTCAAGCAACTGATTTAATCAAACGTGGTTTTGTCGAAGTTGATGGCGCTATCATCACAAAAGCTGGTTATGAAGTTGAAACTCCTTTTATCAAGATCAAGGATAAAGATGCATTTGTTGGTCGTGGTGGCGATAAATTGAAAGGAGCAATCCTTGATTTTAAGCTATCGTTTGATGGTAAAATCATGATTGATATTGGTTCATCTACAGGCGGATTCACCGATTGTGCACTGCAACATGGTGCAAAAAAAGTGTATGCTTATGATGTGGGTAGAGACCAAATGGATGAAACATTAAAATTAGATCAACGTATTGAACTACATGAAGAAACCAATATCCTGGATGTTCAACTCCCAGAAGCAGACATCATCACGATTGATGTATCGTTCACATCCATCATCCCTATCATGAAGCATATCAAGGGATTTGAACATGAAATCATTGCACTGATTAAACCACAGTTTGAAGTTGGGCATGTTTCATTTAAAAAAGGTGTTTTAAAAGATATTAAAAAGCATGAAAAGATTTTATATGCTGTATTAACTGATATACAAATGCTTGGTTTCCACCTATCAGGCTTAAAGAAATCACAGATCAAAGGAAAGATGGGAAACCAAGAATATCTCTTATATACCAACAAGAATGATGTTCACATCAGCATTGATCATTTAGTCAGAGGTGTCCTATGCTAAAGCATTTACACGTTCAAAACTTCGCATTAATTGATGATTTAGAAATGGATTTTCTTCCCGGTATGTCAGCCTTAACTGGCGAAACCGGTGCAGGGAAGTCCATTATTTTAGAGTCTTTACAGCTTTTATTTGGTAAACGTTCTGACATTCAAATGATTAGACATGGAAAAACGAAAGCACATGTTATCGGTTATTTTGAACTTTCCTCATCTAAACAGGAACTTTTAAGTCTTCCCAAAGACATCAAGGTAGAAAGAGAAATTGATCTCGATGGTAGACATGTGATGCGTCTCAATGATGAACCTACGACTTTATCGAAGATTAAAGACATCATGACATCGATTGGTTCGATCCACTCTCAAAATGAAACGATGAATCTCTATGATAAATCCTATTATCTTGAGCTCATTGATCAAGTGGATATGAAACGCATTGAAAATGTAAGAAACACCTATTTAATCCACAGATCAAACTATCTTGATAAGAAAAAACATCATGAATCTTTAAAAACAAAGAAAAATCAATCGATTGAAAAGAAATCATATCTTGAATATCAGTATGAAGAATTAAAAACATTAAATCTCGAAGTTGATGAGAAAATCATACTTGATGAGAAAATAGAAAAACTAAAAAACTATGATAAAATCATGAGTTCGCTGAGAACAAGCTATCAATTGCTTGAAAGTGAATCTTTTTCAATCGATCAAATCTATGAAGCATCTAAAGCTATGGAAAAAATTGGTACCTATGATCAACTCTATCAACAGATGGCTGAAAGATTATCAGATGCCTTTTACAACATTGATGATGTCAAATCAACGATCTATCAAACGATTGAACATCTAGACTTTGATGAAGAAGCTTTTAATCAGATGCAAGAAAGAAGTTATGAACTCGTCAAAATCGAAACGAAATATCAAAAATCAGTCAACGATTTAATTGATTATCTTCATGAGATTGAAGAAGAACTGCTGCTCATCACCGATTATGACCACTATCTCGAAAATTCAAAGCGTGAACTAGATGAAGCCTTTCATA
>JAVEQT010000087.1:0-5134 GCA_034007485.1 Acholeplasmataceae bacterium | reverse complement strand
ACTGCAGCTCTTGCATTTTCACCTAAACCTAAACCGGTGCATGCACCACTGATGACAGCAATCGCATTTTTAACCGCACCACCCACTTCAGATCCGATTAAATCAGAAGATGTGTATATTCTTAAATATTTATCATTAGCAAACACATGTTGAATCTCAACAGCTAAATCCATGTCTTTAGATGAACTGACTAAAAGTGTTAGTTTTCTCAAAATGACTTCTTCCGCATGTGATGGACCTGTTAAAACGACAAATCCTTTAAGTTTATCTTGATCAATTTCTTCTTCAACAATTTCAGAAACACGTTTTAACGTTTCAGGTTCAATACCCTTCGATACATTAATGAATACCGATGGTTTTGATAATTTAGGATTGATCTGTTTTAAAACAGGTCTAATCACTTTGGTTGGTACAGAGAGTAAAAAATAAGTTGAAAAACGAATGACATCATCAAGTGATGTAGTTGCTTTAATCTTTTCATCTAAGGTTTCATTGAAAAAAGGATGAAGATGAGAGTTAATCTTATCCACAGCTTCTTTTTTAACATCGTAGATTAAAACTTGATGTTTGTTATCAACTAAGACTTGCGCTAAGGTGCATCCCCATGCACCACCACCTATAATACTGATGTTCAACGTTACGCCTTCTTTCTTAAAATAAGTTTGATCGGTGTTCCTGTAAAATCAATCGCATCTCTGATTTGATTGAGTAAATATCTTTCATATGAGAAATGAACAAAATCTGGATTGTTCACGTAAACGACAAATGTTGGTGGTTTAATCGCGACCTGCGTCACGTAATTAAACTGTGCTTTCCCGTGGTTATGAATCGGTGTTGGGTTCATCGCAACCGCATCTTGGATTAAATCATTGATGATTGAGGTTTGAACCTGCTTTTGATAATTTTCATAAGCTAAATTGATGGCAGGAAAAATCGTTTGTATGCGTGCTTGATGTTTTGCTGACACGAAGACAATCGGTGCATACGTTAAAAACTGGAATTCATCACGAATTTTTTGTTCCATCTTTTTCATCGTTTTATCGTCTTTTTCAACGGCATCCCATTTATTAACGACGATGACACATGCTTTATTGTAATCCGTGATATAACCTGCAACGTGTTTATCCTGTTCTAAAATGCCTTCTTCGCCATCAATGACAAGAAGTGCGATATCACTTCTTTCAATGGCTGAAAGTGCTCTTAAAACGGCATATTTATCCGTTGATTCATAAACTTTACCACGTTTTTTGATACCAGCTGTATCAATAACGACATATTCTTTCTTATCTTTTTTAAATCGTGTATCAATCGCATCTGTCGTTGTTCCTGATACGGGTGACACTATGACTCTTTCTTCACCTAAAATCGCATTGGTTAAAGATGATTTACCAACATTAGGTCTACCAACGATGGAAAACTGGATAATCGAATCATCATAGAAGATGTCTTCATCTGTCATATGTGATAAGGTGCGATCTAAAAGATCGCCGATACCAATACCATGAATGGTAGAAACTGCAATCGGATCACCAAATCCTAAAGCATAAAATTCATACGCATTGGTTGCTAAAGAAATATCATCTATTTTATTAACTGCAAGCATAACAGGTTTTTCTGTTTTATACAAGAGTTTTGCAATATAGTTATCTGCATCAACCAATCCTGTTTTTCCATCTACGACAAAAATGATAGCGTCTGCTTCATCCATCGCTACTTGTGCTTGCGCTTTGATTTGATTTAAAAAAGGGGCATCGCCAATATCGATGCCCCCTGTGTCTATCAGTCTAAAATGTTTAGTTAGCCATTCGGCTCTGGCATAGATGCGATCTCTGGTTACACCAGGTTGATCATCTGTTATGGAAAGACGAGCTCCCACAAGCCGGTTAAACAAACTTGATTTACCGACATTCGGGCGGCCAACGATTGCTACCTTATAAGGCATATGTAAAACAACCTTTCAATAAAACTACTTTTTCTTACTCTTTTCGAATTTGTCCCCGAAAAGATCGCCTAATGTAGGGTTCTTTTCTGTTTCATCGTCTTCTAAATATTGTTCAAATTGTTCTCTTTCAGCTTGTTCTAAAATACGACGAATCGAAAGTTTTAATGTCCATGTTTCTTTGCTTAAATCGGTTACGACAGCACTCACTTCATCACCAACTGCAAAGTAATCTTCTGGTTTATTAATCTTTTCAACAGCGAGTTCAGAAGTTGGGATTTCTCCTTCAGCACCTTGAACTTCAACTTTTAAGCCATCTTTAGAAACTTCTAAAACTTTTGCAGAAACGACTTGGCCACGCTTCAATGTCACATTCTTCCAAGGATTATCTTCTAAAGATTTCTTAGATAATGCAATGCGTTCTTTTTTAAGATCGAGTTGAATGATGGCTAAGCTTAATTCATCACCAATTTTGACATAGCTTTCAAAGTTATCATTTGGATTCCATGAGAATTCATTCTTATGGAGTAAACCTCTGACATCTTTAGCAACTTCAACGATAATACCAAAAGGTAACTTTTGGAAAACAGTACCCGTTACTTGATCGCCCACTTTATGTGTTTCATAGAAAACTTCATAAGGTGTTTTTTGTAGTGCTTTCATAGAAAGGTCTAAACGGTTACCTTCTTTTTTAATCACTTTGACTTCAACTTCTTGCCCTACAGTTAACACATCTTCAATCTTATCGATTCTAAAATGTGACACTTGAGAGATACGAAGTAAACCAACAACGTGATCAAAACGAATGGTTGCTGCATGCACTTCAATTTTATCAACAATACCTTTGATGACATCACCGGTATTAATGGTTTCTAATTCTTCTTGGCGAGCTTGTAGTCTTTGTTCATAAGCTTCTTGTCTTTCTCTTTCAAAAATGGCTTTTCGAGATGCGACAATACGCTTGTTTCTTCCTTTTGAAGTTGCTTCGATAATTTGAATTTCTAAGGTCTTACCCTTTAAACTTTCTTTATCTTTAACAAGTTCAAAATCGAGTAAACTATAAGGAAGGAAAACTTCATTTTCCATATAACTTAAAATAAGTCCCTTATCTAAGACTTGTCTAACTTTGGCTTTAACCGTCTCACCAGATTCTGCTAAAGCTTGGATCTTTTCGAATTTTTCTTCGACAAGTAGGGGTAGACGTGATAAAAGAATCTGTGCAGGATCATCTGTGATCTTTTGCACGCGTGCTTTTATTTTTTGTCCTACTTGGACTAAACCCTCAAAGGTGTCTGGGGCGGGTTTATCATAGTTATCCAGGTGGATTTTGCCTTCCGTCTGTGCCTGAATATCGAGGTATATGGTATTGGATTCAATTTTAATGACTTCACCTTCTACGATTGACCCCTGCTTCAAAAACTTTAACTCCATGTTAGCTATTCTCCTTTTTGTCGGTTAATTCTATAATTTTGTTAACCACTTCATCAATGGTTAAGTGTGTTGTATCTAAGGTTATGGCGTCATCCGCTTTACGTAACGGTGACTCTTTTCTCGTTGAATCTTTTTGGTCTCTTGTCACAATATCTTCAATCACTTGATCGATATGTGCAGCTTTCCCCTTTTTGACATTTTCTTTATATCTTCTTTTTGCTCTTTCTTCAACATTAGCTGTTAAGAAGATTTTCAAATCTGCTTGAGGTAGAACAACTGTGCCAATATCTCTACCATCCATGATAATGTTACCATGAAGGGAAGCTTTCTTTTGTAAATCGACCAGCATTCTTCTCACATAAGGGAAACTTGAGACTAAAGATACATTGTTGGTAACCGCTTCTGATCTAATGGCTTCAGAGACATCACGATTACCGATGAAGATCTTATCATGATCATAATGGATGTGGATGGTTTCTAAAAAACGGTACGACGCTTCTTCATTTAGATTGACACCGAGTTCGATAGCTTGTAAAGTAACTGCACGATACATAGCACCTGTATCAATATGCGTCCATCCTAATTTTTTAGCAATCAAAGCGCTAATGGTACTTTTCCCTGATCCAGCGGGTCCATCAATGGCTAATTTAAACCCTGACATGATTTTCCTCCATACGTATTTCATTATAACATAGTTTTTTTGTCGTTGTTATCGTGTTTTATGTTTTTTTTAAGCTTGCATCTGCATAGAGTTTGCGCACTTCATGGATTTTCAAGGTGCGATACCCACCACGTTCTACACCTTCAAGGGTTAAAAAGTCATAACGAACCCTTGTCAGCTTCTTCACTTTATGTCCAATGGCTTCCACCATTTTTCTAACCTGTTTATTTCTACCTTCAATTAAGGTGACAGAAATCAGGGTTGATTGGTGATCTTTGTCGATTTCAATTAATCTGACAGCTTTGGGAACAGCGAGGTAATCATCATCGATGATCACACCTTTTCTAAGCTGTACAATCTTTTTACGAATGATGATACCTTCGACTCGTGCAAGATATTCTTTTTCGATTTCATGTTCAGGATGCGTCATGAGATTGGTGAAATAACCGTCATTGGTTAGAAGAATGAGTCCTGCGGTGTCAAAGTCTAGACGACCGACGGGATAGATGCGCATGTTGCGATGTTCATCATCAAGTAAATCTAACACTGTTTTTCTATTTTTTTCATCCGATGTTGTTGAGACATAACCTGTTGGTTTATTCATGAGTAAATAAACGTGGTCAGCACGGGAAATCTGTTTGCCATCAACTTCGATGACATCATTTTTATTCACTTTAAATCCAAGTTCTGTCACAACCGTACCGTTGACCTTAACGCGACCTTCTAGAATAATCTCTTCTGATTTGCGTCTTGATGCGATATTTGATTGAGCGAGTACTTTTTGTAATCGTTCCATTTTCATCACCTAATGTATTATAACATAGTTTCACTATGGATTCATCCGTTTCATAAAAAAAGCAGCATCATTTTTTTGCTGCTTTTTGAGATTATTTTTTATTTGAGATTAAAAAATGATGTGGATAGCTCCTTCGTGTGTCACGAAATCATACTGGTTTAAAAAGTGGAGTAAAACATACTCATCTTTATCCACTATTTTTCTTTCTTTATATGTATTCCCCTCAACATCTTGATACATTTGTTCAATAATGACGTAAGATGTTAAATCAGTCACTGTATACTCACTTAACGGCTCAGTTATCGTT
>JAVEQT010000013.1:6763-25167 GCA_034007485.1 Acholeplasmataceae bacterium | reverse complement strand
GCATGTGCTTTCTTAACGGCAATTTCAAAACCTTTTAAATAGATTTCTCTGATCGCGCGTTCACTCGCAATGCTATCTGCATCAAATCTTCTATATTCTTGGTTATTGAGTGCGACGTGCTTAATCGTTCCAGTAACACCTGCTTTTTGGAGTCCGTTAACAATAGCTGCACCCATGTAACCGGTCAACACTGGGTCTTCTGAAAAGTATTCAAAGTTGCGTCCACAAAGTGGATGACGATGAATGTTCATACCTGGTCCTAATAAGATTTCAATATCATAGCCAATCATTTCTAAACCAACACCATAATAGAGTGCTTCTGCTAACTCTGTGTTCATACTGGCTGCTAAAAGCGTACCATTAGGCATGGATGTTGCTCGCATGCCAGAATCCATACGAATACCTGATGGACCATCTGAACAGCATACAATAGGTAATCCATGGTTTTCTAAATCAGTCGTCACAGCACCAAATGCACTTGCTGTTCCTGCAGTTACTTTAGGTGAAGACATGCCTTCTCCTCTGACAATTTCTGAAAGTTCAGTTAATGATAACTGAGCAACAAAATCATCAACAGCATATTTACCTTGATAAATATCTTTCAAAGTGACATCATCTTTGATGGGTTTTAACTCTTTGGGTATATTTTTTTCAATACGTTTTTGAAGATCAACTGATCTTAAAGGTGTATCTTCATAAGATATTTCTAATTGACCATGAACTAACGATGGTTTAATTCGTTTGAAAGGTTTCACTGGACGAAGCATTTCTTCATGTTTTTTAAGGACGATCGTTTCATTTACTTCGTATAGTGCATCAGCAAATGGGCTTCTCACATCTGTGGCAAGTTCAATGATATATTTTCCTTTTTCTAAGATATAACTTGAAGCAAACCCTGTAACTCCTATTTCATCATATGATGCAAAATCATAAGGTTCAAAGTGTAAACTTAAAACTTCAGCTTCACCAGGTTTTAGTACGCCTGTTTTAGCAAAAGCTACCAATACCTTCTTAGGTTTACCTAAAAGTCCTTGAGGTTGTTCTACATAGACTTGTACAACTTCTTTGCCTGCATAACTTCCCACATTTTTCACTTTGACTGTTATATTGATCTTTTCTGAAATATCTACGGTGATCACATGATATGAAAATTTTGTATAGGATAATCCAAAACCAAAAGGATATCTCACGGCTTTTTCATTAAATGTTTGGAAATAGCGATAGCCAACATAAATGTCTTCTTGATAGATGGATTCATCGTGTCCACCAAAAGTTTCTTGAGAAGGATAATCCTTAATGTCATAGGTGATAGTATCAGGTAATTTACCACTGGGAGATACCAAACCTGTGAGAACATCAGCTGCAGCTCTTCCCCCTTCTTGACCACCATGCCATAAATATAAAACAGATGAAATATGATAGCGATCTAAAAAAGACATATCCATCACATTACCTGTGTTAAGAAGAACAACAACTTTTTCAAAAGCTTTCGTTACGAAAGATAACATGTCTTCTTCGCCTTGTGATAAACGGTATGAACCTTCCGTATCACTGTTATCTCTGTCTTCACCAGCGGTTCTACCGATGATGACAATCGCAACATCTGATTGTTTTTTAGAATTTAAAACAATCTCTTCTGTTAAAGGCATTTCCTTTTGACTCCAAGGTTCGCTCGCCCAAAAACCAGATCCTGCATTAAATGGGTTTTCCATTTCCCATGCACGATATATATTAACAAGTTCATCATTCACTTTAACGAATGGATTTTCTAATAGTGCATCGATGACTGATGTCACATAGTCAACATTCACTAGTCCACCAGATCCTGTACCACTTTTGTAATACGTATTTTGAATACGACCAAAAACAGAAATCGTTTGATCAATCAATGGTAAAACATGATTTTCATTTTTAAGTAAAACAATCCCTTCGGTTGCTGCTAAACGTGATAAATCTTTCAGTCCAATGACGGGTTGTTGAACACCACTTTTAAGTTCTTTTAAATAATTTTTCATACGCACCTCAACTATATTCTCTTTCCATTATAAATGGAAAAGGAAAATAATGCTATAGGTTTGCGAAAACGTTTGAAAAGAAAAGCACATACGGTTAAGTATGCGCTTCAAATTTAAGCTTTTATGACTCTTACAATTTCTTGATAAATCAATGATAATACTTCATCTTCTGTAAAATCCATTTCGTCATTCACATATTGAAACATCAGTCCCGTGATGAGTGCTCTAATCACGTGAGGTGTTTCTTTTCTGGGTTCTCGATAAGGATAAATACCTTCAACAGCTCCAAGATACATGATGTTAGAAAAACGTTGTTCCATCGCTTCTTGAATCAGTTGAATTTCATCCTTTAATGCAAGATCGACACGTACTTCATGATGATGAGGTGCTTTTAATATAGCTTCCATCAGTAGTCTTGCATCTTTTAACACGGTAAGTGTTCTTCTGAGCTCTTCAAAAAGTGCACCTTTGAAATCCATAGCTTCCAAATCACTTAATAAAATCGTTTTATAATGATTAAGTAAGAAACGATATGTTTCAATAATCATCTGTTCCTTACTTTCAAAATACTCGTAAACCGTTGATTTACCAATTTCAGCATCATGTGCAATCTTTGACAAAGCAAGCGATTTGATATCTTCACCCTTCTTGATATAGGAAACAAGGGTATGAAGTAATTTCTCTTTAGCTGTTTGCACGTTCTTCCTCCTTAATCTTTTTACGATTTAAAGCGGCATAGATCGTTGGAACAACCACAAGTGTTAGTAATGTACCGTAAAGCAGTCCACCAATCGCAGTGATAGCCATCGGCTGTAATAACTCTGATCCTTCTCCAAAGCCTAAAGCTAAGGTAAGTAAACCTAGAATTGTTGTTAATGCTGTCATAAAAATGGGGCGTATACGCGTTTTTCCTGCTTGAATAATCGCTTCTTTAACCGGATGTCCTTCTTCTCTTAAAATACGAATATAATCGATTAAGACAATACCATTATTAACAACAACACCCACTAAGATGATAAGTCCCATAATGGAAACAAGTGATAAATAACTACCTGTAATCAGTAAAGCAATCATACCACCTGTAAATGCTAGCGGAATGGTTGATAAGATAATCAAAGGATAAACTAAAGATTGGAATTGGATTGCCATAATCATATAAACGAGTAATATGGCTACGACAGCAGCAACCGCTAAATCACTGACTGCATTCATGATCTCTTCAGACTCACCTTCTAATGTGACATAATAACCGCCACCATAGGCATCAAAATCATCACTCTCTAAATACGCATTGACTGCGTCAGCTACTTTACCACCAACTAAAGTAACGTTATAACCATCTTGAACTTCAGCTGTAACATTTAAATAGCGATTGGTACCATCTGTGTTGATCACAGCAAATCCAGTAACTTTTTCAACTGTTGTTACAGATGTTAATGCGTCAGCTGTATATAAAGGAGCTTTAGATAGTGAGATCAGTGTTGGATCAGCTGACATGGGATTCATCTCAATTACACCATTATTGATTTTCAAAAATGGATTAACAACAAAGACAACAGGTGTTCCAGGTACATAAGTAGGCAACATCGTATTCGGCACGTAGATACCTTGTCCCGTGGATTCAATATAGGTGTCAATCATGTGTTGTGTCGCTTGGTCAAAGAGCTGTATGCCTGATAAGAACGTCAAATAATCACCAAAAACATCAAATGTGAAATCGCCACCAATGGTATCAGATGGTAAATCGAGTTCATAATCAATACCTTCAATGTTAACCGTTAACCGTTGTACAGCACCTAGATTTTCTAGATTTGTATAAAGATAATTCATGCTATTTAAGACATCTTGTTGTGTTAAAGAATAGTTCATAGCTTGATCAAGATTAACTGTGACTTTAACGGAATCAGCACCTTTTGAGATACCATCATCAATTTTAGTAACACCTTCTACATTACCTAATACATCAACTAAATCTGAAGATA
This sequence comes from Acholeplasmataceae bacterium, assembly GCA_034007485.1. GTDB lineage: Bacteria > Bacillota_I > Bacilli_A > Acholeplasmatales > Acholeplasmataceae > Peloplasma. Next base: position 21,170 of record JAVEQT010000013.1, on the reverse strand, counting down.
TCGCCTGTAAGGTTAATAGATCATAACCTGAGATTTTAATATTGACACCCTGTGTACCTGCAAGTGCAGCTGTACTGTTTTGTGCATCAACAGCAATTTCAACGATGTTTTCTTCAGTTAATCCATCAATAGCATCAAAGTTATAAGAAGCTAGTAGTTCAGTGATCTCTGTTGCATATGATTTTGTTGAATTGGTTCTCGAATCTTTTAGATTGACAGTCATTGAAAGATTTGAAGATCCTGAGCCAAATCTAAACATGCCAAATCCACCACTACCACCTATGGATGCAGATACAGTATCTACTTCATCAATTTCTAGTAAATCATCTGTTAGAGCATCTGCAAAGCGTGCTTTAGCATCAAATTCAACTTGAGACGTAAAGGAAACATCAAGTGAAATAGATCCTTCATCGGATTGAGGTAGCAAAATAAATCCTTTGGCTGCAACAGCCCAAATCGCACCACCTAAAATAAGTAAGACAGTAATGATCGTAACGAGTTGATGGTGTATTGTCCATGTCACTGATTTTTCATAGATTTTTTTAATTGATTTTAATGTCTTTCCTTCTTTTTGTTTCTTTTGATCAGATAACATCCGTGATGCCATCGTAGGCACAAGTGTTAACGCGATAAGTAGAGAAGCACCTAGAGAATAAGCAATCGTTAACGCCATGCTAATAAAGATATCTGCAATAAAACCTTCAATAAAGAAGATAGGTAGAAAGACAGCTGCAGTTGTTAATGTCGAAGCTGTGATTGCTCCAACGACTTGTTTAGCACCTTGAATTGCGGCATCTTTCTTATTTTTTCCTTCAGAAATCATACGATAGATGTTCTCAATAACAACAATCGCATTATCAACAAGCATACCAATACCCAAAGCGAGTCCACCCATCGATACAAGGTTTAAGGAAACATTTGAAAAATACATAAGCATAAATGCTGTAATGACAGAAATCGGTATGGCTAACCCAACGATTAATGTAGGTTTAATATCCTTTAAGAAGATAAATAAAACGATAATAGCTAAAACAGCACCAAAGATAATATTTTGCAGAACAGAACTAATCGATTGATTAATATATTCACCCTGATCAAGTAAAACCGTATAATGTGCTGTGTCACCTTCACGTGCCATAATCATATCAAGTTTTTCTGTAATGTTTTTGGTTACTTCAGTGATTCCATAATCTGATTGTTTAGTAAAAGCAACCTGTATGCCTTGAACACCATTAATTTTTGAATAGACATCCGTATTCGCATTAACGTTTCTTATACCATCTTCTTTGACAATATCTTTAATGCGAATGATATTTCCTGCATCAAATAAGACAGGAAGATTTTCAATATCTGATAAGGAATTAGGTTTGTCACCTAAATAGAGCATTCTGATTTCACCAGAATCTAAGGCAACACCAATTAAGCCACCCACATTTTGTCTTTCGATAATATCTAAAACATCCTGATGAGAAAGACCATAGGTAGCCAGAAGGGTAGGATCTAAATCAACTTCTAAAATAACATCTGCTGCCCCTGTAACGCTCACATCTGCGATACCAGGAATAGCTTGTAAATCAAGAAGTAAATCACGATTAATCCATTCTGTATTTCTGATGAGTGCTTCTTCATCTGTTAAATTTTCATCGTAATCACGAAAAAGTGTCACTGTCATCACAGGTAACATGTCAGGACTGATACGTAAGATACGTGTTGAGCCTACACCTTCATCAAAAGAGATGTTATTGATTAACTCTCTTAATTCAATGACAACGGTATCCATATTTGCTGATTCTGCAAAAGTAATGATTGAAATACCGAAATTTTCATTTGAGATGGATGAAACTTCTTGGAAATTACCTATGGTTGATACAACAGATTCAATAGGATTCGCAATTTCATTTTCGACTTGTTCAGGTGAAGCACCTGCATAATCTGTCACTGTAACAATAAAAGGTAATTCAATTTCTGGAAACAAAGTTAAAGGTAACTTTGTCACCGAAAACACACCTAGGACAATAATAATTAAGATTCCCATTAAGACTGTAATGGGTTTTTTTACACTATATGAACTCATAAATCCTCCTCATGCTTGATACATACCGACCGACCGTTCGGTCGGACTCATGTTGATTATATCAATGTTCATGAAAACTATCAAGAAAGATACTTAATCTTGTGAAATCTTGTGATAAAATAAGGGATATGATATAGTTTAAATAAATGATTAGGGGGGATTTTATATGGCAGAGCAATCATGGGTAGGACGAGGAGATTTTTATCAAGTAGTTAAAAGCATTGAAAACGGTATGGCTTATGCGGGCATCACGTGTGAACTCGTATCAAAAATAGTGCGTGAAGTTAACGAAGTTCACATCGCGTTTTTAACATTCGAAAAATTTTATTTAAGAAATGATTCTCGTGTGAGTTTATCTGTCATGATCTCAGAACATCATGAGCAGATGACTGTCGATGCAGCTTCATCTGGTGGTGGAGAATCTGTTTTATTTAGATTTGACTGGGGTTCTTCAAAAAACTTTATAAACTCACTGTCACAAATTATGTCTTCTTTAGGATTTACATCCACTGAGTTCATATGAAATCATAATCATGTGCGTTTTGATGTGATTTTGATATGATAGATATATACAGGAGGTATCATGTCATGCTTAAAAGAATCATCCTGTCTATGTTAATCTTTTCTTCAATACTTGTTTTTTATGGCTGTCAAAATGAAGAAATCGAACAACCCGAGATCATTTATCATAAGATTGCTGCTGGTGCTGATTTTTCATTATTCATCGATGAGCAAGGCGATCTATTTGGTATGGGATCGCAAATCTATGGCTTATTAGCGAATGGCATCACTGAAAACATGGGTGTTTTAGAACCCATCTCATTAAATACTTATTTTAATTTGGCGAACGATGAAACATTTCTGTCCGTTCATGCGGGTGAAAGAAACGCGCTTGCTTTAACATCAAAAATGCGTCTTTTTTCCTGGGGTTGGAATGTCATCGGTCAAACAGGGACTGGACAAAATGGTGGTATTGTGTCAACACCTGTCGATATTTCAGACAAATTAACCTTAGCAGATGATGAGACGATCGTACAAATACAAACAGGTAGATACCATACGATTTTATTAACTTCTAAAGGGCGTGTCTTTGGTTGGGGATTAAATTCAAATGGTGAAATTGGAACATCCAGAGAAAACGTTGTTTTAGTTAGACAAGAGGTTGCATTATCTCCTGTTGAAACAACAGATCTTTTTAAGTTAAAAAGAAACGAAATCATTACACATATTGGATTGCATCAGGCAGTTACTTCTAAGAATCGTTACTTAGCATGGGGACCCTTTGGGATCGATGACATGGGGTTTAGAAATAATGGTGTGAATGATATGTCTAAAAACCTTGATTTTCTAGAAGAGGATGAATATGTTGAAAAGCTTTTAGGAAATGGTGCATATATTTTAACTAATAAGAATCACGTGTATAAAACGAGCATTTTAACAGCATTTATCTATGATCGAACACAAACAGTTGTTGCTTATCAAAATATATCCTTTTTAATGCAAGGCGTAACTGGAAAGCCCATCATTGTTGAACAAAGGGACAACATCATCATGGTACAATCTAACAGAAAAGTTTTTGCATATGGTCTGAATGCCTTTGGAGTCTTTGGTGCAGGTCATGATGTTCGCTTAACCTTTTTTAGAATCACACCCAATGAGCGAGATATTGAATATGTTTATGAAGATGTTTATTGGGACATTGATTGGCAACTTGAAGAAATGCCCATGGATGTCTCACTTTCGCTCTATCACACCATGATGATCACTAACCACAACAGAATATTCATTTGGGGAAGAAACCTTTATGGAGAACTTGGTAATGGTACACAAGAGAGTTTATTTACACCTGAAGAATTAATAATAACACGATAAAAAACAGCCTCCTTTGGGGGCTGTTTTGTTTAAAATAACTCATCAAGTAAGAGATAATAATCGATTTTTTCTTCATCTATTTGTATATCGAGCAATTTAAGAAATAAGGCGTTGTATTGATCTATTTTAAAATTATATTTTAACGATCTCAAACATAAAGCAATATCAACGTGACGATCAGCAATTCCAGAAAGTCCTAAATCAATGAACCCTTGAATCTTTTGATGATCAAGCCAGATATTGGGTAAGCAGTAATCACCATGAGAAAATACAAGGTCATCTTCTTTTTGATTTTCTAATAAATAATGATAAAGTTCCATGGGAGAATGAAATCTACTTTGTATAATCTCATCATCCCAATCTGACATATCAACGAGGCCACGATCAATATGTGATTTAGCGATGGCTAACTTGTGAGAAGTTCTCATATCTAATGGACATTCATCAATAGGGATTTGCCACAAATATTTAAGTCCTTCTGCTAAACCTGTAACAACTTCTATGGGATAAGCTTTTATCATCTCAGGATCCATAGCTGAATGTCCTTCTAGCATCGTCATTAATAAATAGGCTTTTTCTTTTGTTATTTCATAAGCAATCACTTTTGGGACAAGTAATTTTTTTTGATTGAGCCATAGCATTGCTTTAATCTCATGTTCAGCTTGATCTATATCATTAAATATTTTTAAAACTTTTTTATCTTGATTAAAAAGATAGACATGTGAATCTCCTAAGCCTATCGTGTCTTTTTCATACGATGGATGATGAATATGCGATTTAATTTTTAAAGGTACTTCATCCCATATATTCATGTCATCACCACAGTCTATCGTCTTCTTCTAAATATACCCATACCACCAGAGGAACCACCGCCACCTTTATTTTTAATAAAAATGCCTCCACCACCTAATAAAGCAAAAATGATGATGGGTAAAATAGCTCCCCAACGATCTGCTGCGGTTGCAAAAGGTGACAGCAAATATAAAAGCCAAGTCAGTGGTATATGTGAATCATCATCTGCAATATCGGGGTTGTTAATTAAGTATTCTTCATAAACATCCATATCATAATTAAACGATTCATAACCGTATGCATCAATATAGATTGCACTTAGAAGTTCGTAAACCATGTGCATCACACCCATATCGAGATCATCATCCCATTGTCCACTTAAAAGTGTGTTATCAACAATCTGACCTAATTGTGTAGGTGTTAAATACTGTTCCATACGATAACCCACTTCTATTTGAGTTTCAACGAGTGTCAAATAGTCTATATCATCGATTGTTTCTTCAGTAAAAAACAATAAGACGAGGAGCCCCATATCATTTTTACCAATTTCCCACTGTCTAAAGATTTCTGTTTTATCGTATGAAGCTACTTCTGTTATGTTTTCAACAACAAAGGTTGCAACAACAAGTTGAGCACCTCCATCGACCTCATCCTGTGTCACTTCGTAAAGTCTCTCTCCCTCACGAGTGATACTACTTCTCGTTGCTTGATATAAAATATCTGCATAATCATTGATGTAGTACTGATTTGTAGGTCTGGGATACTCATTTTTCGAACAACCAAAAAGGATCAGCAAAAATCCGCTGATCATGATAAGCAAAGCGATTCTTTTATAATATCTACTAATCATTGAAATCAATGATAGGCACTTCATCGGCACCATCATTCATCTTCCAATAATCAACTTCTTTTTCAAATCCAAAAAGTGATGCATAAAGCACGCGAGGAAATCGGCGTACAGCTGCATTATATGTTTGTACTGCTTCATTATAATCGCGACGTGCTACAGATAGTGCAGATTCCATCGAAGAAATTTCATCAATAAGTGTATAGTAACCGCCAGTCGCAGTGATTAAAGGATTATCTTCTACAACGACTAATAAATCTGAGAATGCGAGTGCTTCTGCTGCATCAGCTTCAATGAGTTCATCAATTGTATCAGCTGAAGCATAAGCTGCTCTAGCTGATGTGATAGCATTATAAATGGTTTCTGCGTGTTCTTGAAGTCCTGTAACAGCTTGTAAAACTTGGCCAATCTTATCGTGTCTTTCTTGAAGTCTAACTTCGATTTGAGCATATTTTCCATCGATATCTGTATCCATATCGACAAGTCCGTTATAGCCCACAATCAATGAAATACCTAAAATAAGAACAAGAAAACCTAATACTCCCAAACTAATAATTTTTTTAGACATAAAATCCTCCATATATCATGTTTATTATAAGGATGTCATAGCACATTGATGATATTTTAACCCCATTATAGACCCATTTATAGCAGATATCAACAGATATGAAAAAAAAGGCCGAAGCCTTTTTATTTTTTGGTGCTTATTCTGTTCTAAGAGCAACCACAGGATCTCTTCTAGCAGCGATACCACTTGGAATCAATCCGGCAAGTAGAGTTAATATAGTCGATAATACGATAAGTGAAATAGCGTGCGTTATCATAAGGTTAGAGAAATTAGGAACTTCTATTAAATTATTGATGATGATGTTGATCGGATAGTTTAATAGCTGAGCAACGACAACACCGAAGAAACCTGAGGCTAAACCAATCAGTAAGGTTTCAGCATTAAAGATACGCGAAATATCTTTTTTACGTGCACCTAAACTGCGCATAATCCCAATTTCTTTTGTTCTTTCAACAACTGATACATACGTGATAATGCCAATCATGACAGAGGAAACCACAAGAGAAATTCCAGCAAATGCAGCTAAAATAATCGTAATCGTATTGATCAAAGATGAGATGGTTGATGAGATTTGTTCTGCAAGATCCGTATAAACAATGGCATCCGCCTCGCTTTTACCCACATTGAAGCCATCTAAATACGCTTTAATTAAATCTTTATCTTCAAATGATTTGGGGTATATTTGAACACCCGTTGGTGAATCGTCTCCACCAATGATGCGCATCACTTGTTGATACGTCAATTGTGCATTAAAAGGTTGACCAGTGAGGACGTTGGTATCGGTACTTGCCGTTTGAGCAACGACAACATCAGATGTTTTAGCTAATCTTAGTAGTTCATCCGTTAAGGCACTTGTGTAACCGATGCCTTCATCTAATAACTCACTTGATGCGTCTTCTTTCACTCTTAAGATACCTGTAATTGTTATGGTAATGGAAGAAGATGAGACATACATGGTTTCATAGTCTGTTGATGGAACATATATGGATCCTATCTGATCATAAAAATCATTATTCGTTACAATCTTAAATGATTTACCAATAAAATCAGAAAAGTTAAATGTTTCTTCAACTGAGATGCCTAAAGCATTTAAGAAATTTAAATCAAGGCGATTTTGGCTATCGACAACTAAAACCAGTTCTTGATAATTGGTTGGATAACTTCCTTCTAAAACATCATACTGAGAGAGAATGAATTCAGGATTATCAGGTAGTTCACTGAAATAGTTCGTGGAACCAAAGAATCCACCTACTGATTGTGTCGTTACTTTGAAGTAATTACCTGCATCACTTTGATCAACAACGTTTAATGCCACTGATCGTGTATAACTGATGGAGTTATAATATGCAGTATCCATATTTTCTAAATAATCGATAAATGATGGACTGATATTGTTAATATGTACCGATGTTGATGCATCTGAATCATAAGCATATAAGATGTCTTCATCAGGAAATTCATTTTCTATTGGATCACCAAAGGGTGTACCAGCAGGTGGTCCAAATGAATCAGTTTCTACAACTGAATTAATCGTAATTGGAAATCCAGCCAGTGTATCACTTTGTAAACCATCTGTGTAATTGGTCATACCGTTTGAAATCGATAAAACAAGTGCAATCCCAACGATTCCAATACTTCCTGCGATCGATGTTAAGATGGTTCTTCCTTTTTTAGTTAATAGGTTTTTAAAACTTGTTTTGATCGCTGTTAAATATGACATCGATGTCTTTTTATTAATCAATTTTTCTTTGTTTACCTGATCTTGAGGTTTCACAGGTCTTGTATCTTCAACAACCTTACCATCAACGAGACGAACGATGCGATCACTAAACTGTTCAGCAATTTCAGAATTATGAGTAACCATAATCACTAAACGATCTTTTGAGATCTTTTGAATAAGCTGCATAATTTGAACCGATGTTTTACTATCAAGTGCTCCTGTTGGTTCATCCGCTAATAATATTTTAGGATTATTAACGAGCGCACGTGCAATCGCAACACGTTGCATCTGTCCACCTGATAATTGATTAGGACGCTTGTTAATATGTTCAATAAGACCTACTTCTTTTAAAACTTCAGTAGCTCTTTCTTTACGTTCTTTCGGTCCAACACCAGAAAGTCTTAATGACATTTCAACATTATCTAAGACAGATAAATGACTAATCAAATTATAGCTTTGAAAAACAAAACCAATGGTTGCGTTACGATACGCATCCCAATCTTGATCTTTAAATGCTTTTGTTGATTTTCCATCGATAAGTAAATCACCACTTGTGTAGCGGTCTAGTCCACCGATTAAATTTAGCATGGTTGTCTTACCTGATCCTGATTGACCAAGTATTGCAACAAATTCATTGTTTTTGAATTCGAGATCAATACCGTTTAATGCAGGGAATGGGTGGCCTGCAACCACATAACTTTTTTTGATATCCAATAATTGTAACAAAGGAAATCCCTCCTTATTAAAGCAACTAAATTATATCACTACACATTTTTTATTCATTAAAAATTGCTTATTTCTTAAGATTTCACATGATATCACATGATAGAAGCAAATTGATTGATTTTATTTCGAATTCGAAATATAATGAAGTATAAATTATATATAAAAGGAGAATATCACATGAATCAAGTAAAAATAGGGATTATTATCGGAAGTACCAGAGAAGGAAGGGTATCACCTCAAGTCGCAAAATGGGTAAAAGAAAACGCTGATAAGAGAAACGATGCACTTTATGACATTATCGATGTCAAAACATATCAATTACCTCTTCTAGGTGAATCAAATGATCTCACAGGTGTTACACAGTGGAATGAAACATTAAACTCATATGATGGTTTTGTTTTTGTTACAGGTGAATATAACCACAGCATCCCAGGATCTTTAAAAAATGCTTTAGACAGTGCTAAAGAACCCTGGAATAATAAAGCTGCGGGCATCGTGTCATACGGTTCAGTTGGAGGAGCAAGAGCTGCAGAGCACTTAAGAGGCATTTTGGGTGAACTACAAATCGCTGATGTTAGAACACATGTCGCATTATCCATGTTTACTGATTTTGAAAATTGGTCAGTCTTTAAGCCTCAAGATCTTCATTTAACCAACTTAAATCAAATGTTAGATCAACTCAATTCTTGGAGCAAAGCTTTAAAAACAGTCAGAAGTTAAAGAATTAAAATTACAATCTTTCTACATAATCCATGAAGTTTGTTTATGAGGTTGTATTTCTTGACATTTTTAGTTAAAATACTAATATACGACACGTATGGAGGTTAGTAACGATGCCAAGAAGAATTACTGATGTTTGTATTGCTTGTGGCGCATGCCAAGCAGAATGCCCAGTAGATTGCATCTCTGAAGGTGACATCTACGTTATTGATGAAGATATTTGTATTGACTGCGGTGCTTGTCAAGCCGTTTGTCCAACAGATGCTATTATCGAAGTTTAATCTTAAACAATAGAAAAGGAGCTAATCGCTCCTTTTTTATTTGCCCTAATCTTAAGAACCAATCACAAAGCTCATATTTCCTTTTGCATCATCACCTGCAATGCGCAATCTGAGTTTACCAACATATGATGTGATGAGATTTTCTCCTTGAACGAGTTCGATGATTTGATCATTTTCATCAACTAAAAAACATTTGAACCGACCTAAATCAATATCCATATCAATCGTCATGGTGAAATCATCATCTCTGTCAATTCGTTTTAATGTATAAATACCTGAAAATCTTCTAAACGATATGCTATCGCTATCGCTGTATTTACCTAAAAAGGAATAGGTATCTCCAGTAGCAACCATTCTGTCTTCATCATCATATAATTCACCATGTGTTGAAAACTGACAAGCAGATAAACCTAAAATCATGCACATCATAACCAAGATAAGATAAACCTTTTTCATCATAACCCCCTAATTTATTTCAGATTCAGCTCTGAATAATTCATAATATTCAATGTGTTCTGTATATCTATTTTTAGCTGATCTTAAAACGTCCTCAAAATCTAAATGAAAATGTGCGATAATAGGAAAAATAAAATCATATTCTTGTTCTGCAATCTTCATGTCTGCAATAGATATTAAAAGTAATTCTTCAACGATACGCTTAATCGCATGTTCACTCATCGAAAAAACAGCATGATATAAGGCATCTTTTGGAATCTTGTAAAATACTACTTCACTTGGATCAACACCTACCATGCTGCATAAAACAATAAGCATTTGGACTTCACCTTGTGTAATTATCCCATCGGCATCCGCCATATGATGTGCTAAAACAAGTAATACAACTTGATCAAGTGGTGTTAAATCCGACATTTTATTTAAACTCAAGTAAAATTGTCTGTACGTTAAATCATCCATTTGTTTTAAACTTCTTACAAATTCTAATAATTTCTTTTCTTTATCTTTGTGCTTCTGATCAACACTCATCAACGTATATCCCATGCGTAACATTTCAATTAAATGTTCATCTGAAAAGTTTGATATAATCTCTTGAAATTCTGAATCACTCATTTTTTCAACTTCTTTTAAGTCGATATGTATGCTTTTAGCAAGCATCCAAACCAAATTGAGTTCTTCGATTTTGACTTCGAGATCTGATGTGATAACCATGTTTAAAAATGCGATAACTGCGCGTTTTTCATCCATTGTGTATGTATCCATTAATGACATCATTTATCACCTCTACCTCTATTATACTTCGAAAATAAAAATAAAAAAACACCTTGCGGTGTTAAAGATTAAAACGTGCATTCCCCATAGATAACCATACAAGAAAACAAACATTTAAAACAAGTATAAGTTAATTGTAAGAATGAAAAGACAAACCTTAATTCCCAAAACAGATTTAACACTTCAAACCGAAACATTTATCTATGGGGAATACACCTTGATTATACATCAAACCAAACCAATATACAAGTAAATTAAAAAAATGAGAGCCTATCGGTTCTCATTTGTCTTTTTATAAGGTTTATCAAACGTCTTTTTAGAATCATACGAACGGTTGGGATCATAAGGTTTTTTATATCCAGATTGTGTTGATGGATATGTTTTTTTCTCTGAACCTTCTCTTGGCGTGTAAGTTTTCTTATCTGAATTTTCTCTTGGTGTATAAGGCTTCTTCTTATCAAAACCTTCTTTATTATAAGGCTTTTTAAATTCACCACCACCGCGAGGTGTATATGGTTTTCTATCACCATCATCATAATTTCTATTTCTAGAAGATTCACTTCTTGCCATAGAAACCATGGGTTCGTCATCACGTGCAATAACTTCTTTACGTTTACGAGGTAAATCTGAACGTGAAAACCCCTTCTTATCTTCTAATTCTTCTTTCAGTTCGTGGTACGATTTCTTGTTAGAGTCTTTGTAGTTCTTCACAAATAGTTCTTTTCCTTTTTTGAGTTTAGTAGGAGCTTAAATAAGCTATCTTTATATCTACGGAAATATCATATAATGAATGAATAAATTTGTCAATAAAATAATCAATAGTCATAGCAAATCATCAGATAACTCCGTTAAGGAAGCAAACGAGCCGCTTCTTCATCAATAATCACCGTACAGTTTGGATGCAACTGCAAGACAGACGCTGGAAGATCTGTCGTTACCTCACCATATAACATCTGGTAAATGGCATCACTTTTTTCTTTGCCTGATGCAATTAATATAATGTGTTTAGCACGCATAATATTTTTGATTCCCATCGTGATGGCATGTGTGGGCACGAGATCGACATGTCCAAAAAATCTTGAGTTGTCATTTCTTGTTTGTTCATCAAGTTCAACAACGAACGTTTCATTTCCAAGAGGTGTCCCTGGTTCATTAAATCCAATGTGTCCATTTGATCCAATACCTAACACTTGTAAATCGATTGGATTTTTACGTAAAAGTTTATTATAATCTTTTGCGATTGTATCAATTTTCGATAGATCATTATCTGGTAAATGAACATGATCTAAATCGATATCAATATGTTTAAATAAGTTCTCATTCATAAATGAAAAATAGCTTTGAGGATGATTTCTAGAAATACCAACATATTCATCTAGATTAAATGTTGTAATCTGTTTAAAAGAAATCTCATGTTTGTTATATGCTTGAATTAATCTTTGATATAACCCTAAAGGAGAAGATCCTGTAGCAAGCCCTAGCTTTGCTTCAGGATTTCTTTTAATCAGTTCAATAAAAATTTCAGATGCTTTATCCGATATTTCATCATAATTTTTTGCAATAATAAGTTCCATGTTACACCTGTTTACAATTTTTGAGTGACTCGCGTATATTGCCATGATGTTCATTCAGCATTTCCTTCATTTTGTTTTTATCTTCAATGTGAGACATAATTCCAAAAATGGCATATTTGACTGAATTATATTTTGTTAAATATGCTTCTGCTATCTCTAGTGAACATCCTGTGACTTCCATCACAATATTGGTTGCTCTTGAAACCAACTTGTTATTCGACATTTGCACATCAATCATAAGATTTTCATAAACTTTTCCAAGTTTAACCATTGATGCGGTTGTAATCATATTTAAAATCAGTTTCTGAGCCGTTCCTGATTTCATGCGTGTTGATCCTGTGAGCGGTTCTGCACCTGTGATGGCTTCTATCGGATGATCGGCAACTTTGGCAATTTCTGAATTTTCAGATGTTGTGATACACGCAGTTTTTGCACCTATAGATTTCGCATATTCGATGCCGCCTATCACATAAGGGGTTCTACCTGATGCTGCAATACCAATCACGATATCTTTTGATGTTAACTTTGTTTTCCTCAAATCTTTTCTAGCGTGTTCTTTTGAGTCTTCTACACCTTCTATTGGCGTTCTTAAAGCTTTATCGCCACCAGCAATAATGCCTGTGACCATGTCGTAAGGTACACCAAAAGTTGGTGGACATTCTGATGCATCTAAAACACCTAATCTACCCGATGTTCCTGCACCAATATAGATAAGTCTTCCACCATTTCTAAAAACATCTGTAACAATATCGACGACAACGGTGATTTGATCGATTGCTTTTTCAACAGCAAGAGCTACCGTTTTATCCTCGTTATTGATCATTTCTAAAATACTTTTTGTCGATGCTATATCGATATTTTTCGTATTCTCATTTCTTTTTTCTGTACTTATTTTACTTATATCTAACATGATGTCACCTCTGAAAGTTTTTTTATGCCTAATCGATAGGCACCTAATACCGCTTCGTTGGGATTTTCTTCAATCGTGTAATACTCTATATGTTTTTTAAGTTCACTGATGAATGCTTCACGAACATAAGGTGCATTGACGACAAAGCCCCCACGTACTGCAATACGAACTTTCGTTTTTACTTTTAACCGTTTTTCTGCAATCATCACCTGATGTGCAAGTAGTTTACCTTCATTGCATAACAGTTGATGAGCTTGTTCATCTGATTCTAGTGCAGCTTCTGATATGATTTTTGCTAGCAAAGCTAATTCTGTTTTTCTGAGCTTATAAACATAATTAACGAATTGCTCACGTTGATCAACTTTCATGAAGGATAGTATTTTATTAACTAAAGGTGTCCATCCATGTTGTGTATCAAATGCTTGTGTCACCAATTTTAAAGCTTGAATAACGAGATGGTAAGCTGAGCCTTCATCACCTAAAAGATAACCATAACCACCAATCAGATGGTATGTATCATTTTCTAACATCATCACAGCACTACCTGTTCCACTGATTGCCATAATGACGGATTCATCGGGATTTTTATCAATCGAATGAATCGCTATATGAGCATCTGTCACAAGTTCAGCCTTCACATCATAAGTCTTTTCTAACGCTTCTAAAAAAGACGTTTTGTTGGTTAACTTTGAAGCACCAGATATTCCCATGATAACCATGATGTTATCGTTAGGTTCTCTTTGTGTGAGCAGAGCTTCAATGGTTTTGTTAATGTTAGTGATCGCAATATCTTCATCAATTGAGAAATTTGAAAAACCAAATTCGGTTCTCAATAATTCCTCACCTGCATCATTAAATAACACACCCAAAGTTTTTGTTCCCCCACCATCAATTCCAATGACTAAGTTACGCATACTTTACTGGAATCCTCCCTTCAAGCTCCAAATCGCCTTTAAGATATGAAATGAGTGTTGAAATGGCATAAGGTGTATATTCATAAAGACAAACGAAGTTTTCAATGTTTTTGGTGTAATAAAGATCATATGGGTTACGCATCGCAATCACATGCATCTCAATACCGAGTTGTGAGAGTTCA
>JAVEQT010000013.1:1620-6663 GCA_034007485.1 Acholeplasmataceae bacterium | reverse complement strand
AAACGATTTTTATCATAGTCAACCTTAGGAAGTGCTAAATGTGAATCAAGTGATGTATCACCATGACCAGGAAAATGCTTCCCGGTTGCTATCACATGATGTTGTAAACCCTTCATAAATTGAATACCATAATCTGCCACACGATCGGGATCATCTCCATAAGATCTCACGCCGATTACTGGGTTTTTAGGATTATTATTCACATCAAGAACAGGCGCTAAGTTCATGTTAATGCCCAAAACTTGAAGTTCTTTTCCCATGAGATTTCCAACCTGATAACTGTTATTGACATCATTCGTTGCTGAAATCGTCATCGCACCTGGAAAGAAGGTTGCCCCATGAAAAATACGTGTCACCATCCCACCCTCTTGATCAATTGAAATGAAAAGGGGGATGTTTAACTCTGCAAGTGCTAGTTTTTGTAAACTTTGATTTAATTCATAAAGTTGCTTTGGAGATTCTGCATTGCGTGCAAAAAGAATGATGTTACCCACCTTATATTTTTTGATCAATTCAATCGCATGGTCTGTGATGGATGTTCCATCAATACCAAACATCATCAATTGGCCAATCTTTTCTTCAGTTGTCAGTTTTGAAATGTCATAGCGCATAAAGATGGTATTTCTCCTTTAACTTCATAAATGTTTTTTCATTCGTATCAAATACATGTTTTATATGATCAAGATCAATCTTATCTTTATCTAAGAAGGAATCGCCGACTAAAAGATTAATAAAACGATGTGATCCTTCTCTAAAAGGTGGCAATAGTTCAAACTCTTGATGACTTGCTTGAATGATTTTAAATAAGACGACACCCGCATAAACGAGATCTGCTTTATTCAAATCTGTGATGTGAAACTCAACACCTGCACATAACACATTGGCATGTTTAGAAAACATCGGTGTAAAATATTGTTTTCTTAGTTGGATACCCTTTAAATCATAACTGTTAAACTTATCAATCACTTCATCTGCTTTTAACCAAGGAGCTCCAACATAATGAAAAGGTTTTGTTGTTCCTCTTCCCTCTGATACATTGGTTCCTTCAAACAGACATGTTGCTATATAAGGAAAACACGTTTCTGCTGTTGGAATATTAGGTGATGGAGCAATCCATGTTAATCCTGTATCACGATAAAACATGTTTCTTGTCCATCCCTCCATCGGAATCACCTTGAGATCAACACCGATGTGATAGATATCATTAAATAATAACGCAAGTTCACCAATGGTCAGCCCAAAGCGTTGGGGTAATTCATAATACCCAACAAACGAGCGATAATCTAAATTCAATAGATTACCTTCAACCTTTAATCCTCCAAGTGGATTGGGTCGATCAAGAACAATAAATGCTTTATTCTCTTCTTGACATGCAATCATCGCATAAGCCATCGTATATAAATAGGTATAAAATCTAGCTCCGACATCTTGCATATCAAATACTAAGACATCAATTTGATCAAGCATTTCTTTGGTTGGTTTACGTGTTGGTCCATAGAGCGAGTAAACCATAACATTTGTCTTTTCATCAACATAAGGCTCTTGATGAACACCTGCTTGTAAATTACCTCTAATACCATGTTCAGGTGAAAAAAGCGCGGTTAAATTTACTTTTTCGTACATTAAATCAACACCAGAGTTTAGATGATGATCAACGCCTGTGGGATTGGTGATTAAACCTACACGCTTGTTTTCAAAAAGATGCAAATAGGATTCAATGCGTTCAAGACCGACTTTCATCTTTGTTTTCTCCTAAACTGATAATGTATAGTGATGCTTTTTCATGAACAATCACAGAAAGTAACATCGGTAATGATATACCCATGAAGACTAAGATCAGACTTGTGATCGGTGTCAGTAGTAATAAGAAAGGAATCAAAAGAATGAGAAACAATAAAACAGTTCTTAAAAAATATTTCCCTGATAAAGCAAATGCTAATTTCATCATCAAATTTAAAGGTAGTTTTGGATAAACAGTGATGATGGGAAGTGTGTAAAGTGTAACAACCAAAACAACAAATAAAAATGTGAATGTGATATAATAGCCGATTTGATAAAAGAGATTTTCATTATCTTTTAATAAATCAACATAATAGGTTACATTGAAGTAACCGATGAGTAGGACAATAACCAAGATTAAACCAATTTGAAGTTTTCTCATGAAATCTTCTTTAAAAAACATGAAATAAGACTTAAATAATTTAGTTTCATTTTTATGTTTATATTCATAAAACAGTTTATAGCCTGCTGAAAGTGAAGGAAAAAGCGTTAATAATGGAAGGGATGTTAAAATCATCAAGATGTTGATCATGATGATTCTAATGATCCAATCAGCGACTGTATTAATTTTCTGATATAACGATTTTTCGTAATTCATAGTCCCTCAACCAGGCTATCCAACGATACCTGTTCTCTCAATCGATTCAACGAATCCTTTTTGTACGAATAAATACATAATTAATAGTGGTAACATGATGAGTAATGCAGAAACATTACTGATTAACGCCAAGAATAGTGGATTATCCCAAACATTTTGACCAACTAAACTGAGTGCTCCTGCATAGAAAAGTTGAGCATATACATTTTCAGCTACATTGATAAGCTTCATGGTCAAAAGTGGGAAATCAGCACTTGATGCCACTTCAAAAATTTTAACAAAATAAGCATCGTTCCATTGCCATACAAACGCGAAGAGTCCTACAGTTACCATCGCACCACGTGCGTTAGGTAACATGACATTCCAAAATGTTCTAAAAACGGATGCGCCATCGATCATTGCTGATTCTTCTAACTCTTTAGGTAGTCCTCTAAAGAATTGTCTAAAGATATAAATGAATATACCTGAACGAATGCCCATACCTAATCCACTCATTAAATAGATTGAACCTTCTTTACCTACAAGCTGAAGTTCCCTAAAGTATAAATACTGAGCGAGAGATAAAGCTTGAGGAGGAATGACAATCGTTAAAATGACAAAAACAAATAAAATATTGCTGCCTCTAAAACGTAATCTGCTGAACGCATAGCCTGCTAAAGCAGTTGATGCAAGCTGCAATATCATAACGATGAATGACATCTTAAAGGTATTGAGAAGTGCATCCCAATAATCAAGTGCCATAATAGATAACTTAATATTCATTATCGACCAGTTTTCTGGAATCCATACAACTGCTGGATTATTAACATCACCTGGTGCACGAAGTGCCATTAGGATTTGTTGAATGGTTGGAAATAAAATCACGAAACATAAACCAATGAGGAAAACATAACGGAACAGTGAACCAAAGAATGTTTTAATCTTCTTATTTCGTTTAAAAACAACATGAGGTTCCATCAATTTATCCAAGTAACCATTAACAGATGCTTTTACTTGATCATAGATATTAATTTTCATAGTGAGAACCTCCAATCTTTAAGCCTTTCGCTAAGACTGCAAGTGATCCCAACATCACCAAAATAGTACCCACATAAATCCATGCCATTGCAGAACTTAGTCCCCAATGCTGAACTTTGAGTTCATCTGAAATGATGGTAGATACTGGAGATGTTAAGAATGTGTCAACTAATGCATAAACAGTCACGGTAACAATATGTGGTGAAACATTAGGAAGTGTGATTAACCAAAACATTTCATAACTGGTTGCACCTTCAATTTTAGCTGCTTCATATAAATGCTTAGGTACGGATTGAATACTTGCTAAAAAGAGTAAAATAGGAACACCAGCGAGAGCTAAAATATCATAAATACGAGATATTAATCCCACGATGAATGTGACAATCACAGGTGTCATACCCGTTTGAATCAAATAGAATTCTAGATCAAAAATACGATCGATACCAGATTGCTCTAAGATTTGAGAAATGGCATCACCACCGCCTAAAGCAGTAGCAACCGCTGCAGAGTTTAGAATAACCGGGATAAAGAAGATCGCACGAACAGCTGCTCTTCCTCTAAACTTCATATTAAGTAATACTGCAATAAATAAACTAAAGATTAATAAAACCGGTAAGTTAATAAATGAATCTAGTGTTGTATTGATCAGTTCAACGCGATAGGAAGATGTCGATGTGACATGTTCATTGATCGCATATGCATAATTTTGGAAACCGATAAACGTTTGTGTGATACCACCGGCTTCAGGTGTCAACTCATAAAAACTGTAGATGAGTGACCGAATGAGGGGCACTAAAAACAGGAGAATAAAACCGATGACCCAAGGCGCTAAAAAGATAGCTGCCCATATGCGTTTTTGATTTTTATAAGACACTTCAAAACGATTTTTCTTTTCAGTTGTTGATGGGTTGATGTTAACATCATTTTTTCTTAGTTTCATCATCTCAACCTCCCAACACAACATAGTCCAAAGACGGTATGGTGATATCACCAATCGTTTGTGGACTTAAATTATAATTAATCAATAAAACTAGACCATGAGAATAGGTCACACGATAAACATTCGATGCGATGCGTTCATGATTGACCAGTTCACCTTGATGGATACCAAGATCATCCATTTCTTTGACCTGTTGATCAATCGTATTTAACCAATTCGTGATGTGTGTCGACATGAAGTAATTATATTCAGTTGATAAAAGTTCACGTGAGTCATCATATGAAAGGGTGTATTTAATATTCGAACCTGTTTCTAAAACCTTTAAGAAGGTATACTCGATGCTTCGTGTGTTTGCTGTATTGATACTTTGAGTCGCATAATCAATTAAACCTGATAATGCGAGTTGTAATAAAGGAATCTGATCATCAATAATCGAATACAGAGTTGCTTCTGTTGGTAAATCGACAATCACATCTGCATAAGGAATCGCAAATCCAAGTGGATTTTCAAGCATTAATGATTCCGTCATCTGTGATAATAAATCCCTTTGAATGCGAAGTGCATCTTGGCGATATAACGAAGAATCCTTCGTGTAATGACCTGCTAATGTTGATCCAAGATAAGATGTTGATAAAAACTCACCATCAAACTTATCAGAAAAATCTTGATAAATCGCTTCATAATATAAAGGATTGATCACATAGTCATC
>JAVEQT010000013.1:0-1520 GCA_034007485.1 Acholeplasmataceae bacterium | reverse complement strand
AAATTAATCCCGTATTGATTAAAACCAGAACCTAATGTGACACGCTCTGTTTCTCTTAAATCAAACGATGTATAAACTTTGTTATACGAATCAATTCTTCCGCTGACATCTGCATGGATATTGGCCATCGCATCGCCATCTGTAATGATTGCAGCAAACCCACCACCTTGTTTAACCATACCATAAAGGGGAATGCTAATCTTTTGTTGTTCTTCAGCCATTTTCATAGGAAGAAGCGACAAATCTTGACCATAAAGTCTCTTACGATATGGATTTTGGTAGTATTTACCGTTATTAAACTCAATTAATGCACCATTACCATCTGGTAAAACAATGTATCCATCTTGAGGTATGTTATCCACTTGTTCAATGGCGGTACCAAACAATGGAAATAATGTGATATTAGAAATTTTAATTTCTTCAGGTTCAACGATAGAATCACGCAAAATGGTTGCTTTAATACCATCTTCAACTAAAACAACTTGAATAGCTACTTTAAATTCGACTTTTTCTGCATAGTCAAAATAACCATACGTTGCATTCTCTTCAATCGCGCGTTCTCTGGTATATGCCATTTTTTCATAAAAGATGGGATATAATCTATTGATGACCAGTCGGCTCATACCTTCATAGCCATCGATATAATAAGCATCTAAATCTTTATCAAAGTTTTTATACGCTATATTTTGGATATATTCAGCATCTTCAATGAGTTCCATATCTTCTGTTGAAATATATTTTGGGAAAAAGAGATAATCGACTTCTAAATCTCGTATATCATATAAAACCTGAAACCCATTGGGGACATATTTAATTGAAAAAGTTCTTTCCCCTTCTTCATTAAGCTTACTTTCTGGATGATAAATACTGGTTTTATAATTATTGATCGATGCTATCGCACCTGTGTGGTTGAAATATGTAATTTCTAATGTCGATTTTTGTTTTTCAATAGCTGTTGTTGTAATCGGTTTTAAAGGATTCGTTTCCCATGGATCTCTGACATCAGGATTTGACAACCATTCATAACCACTGCGCTTGTCAACAACCTTAAAGTAAGAACTGGTTTCATCAATGTATAATTCAAAATTTGCATTTGACGATGCCAAACGATTGGTATTGCTTAGCGTCTCTGCATCTACAAATCCATTTTCAATAAATGGCACTCTTTCGTTTTCAATTAGTTCACTTTTCTTCATATTGAAAAGGAAGATATACCCTGAGATCAATCCTACCAAGAGGACAATAAAGATGATTTTTTTCATAGTGTCCTCCTAATATCGTAAATTCAATTCTCGGTATATCGAAGCGATAAACGAGATGAATTGTTGAATCAAATCAAAGAATAGTAAACCGATAAACATCATCACAGCCATGGCTAAAAAGGTTGCGATAAACGCAATGATCGTTTTACCCAAACCGTATTGATGAATATTCAGAATACCCATAAAAAGCATCCATGCAGCAAGCGCATAGGCAATCCCCATAACAAGTGTATAAAAGGCCATCTCTTCTAAAGTTAA
>JAVEQT010000086.1:0-5179 GCA_034007485.1 Acholeplasmataceae bacterium | reverse complement strand
AGAATTGACACACCCGCATTAAAAAAGGTATAATTCATTTTGCGCGGGTGTGGCGAAATTGGCAGACGCACTAGACTTAGGATCTAGCGCCATTGGCGTGCAGGTTCAAATCCTGTCACCCGCACCATATAACAATGAACTGACTCCAAAAAGTTAGAGAGAAGGTATAGTCATAATACCTAATCTTGAACAAAGGAGTCTTTTTTGTATATAAAGCAAACTAAACTAGTCTTTTTTAATTTTTATTGTTTTTAACCTTAACTACTCAACAAAATCTTGATTTAGGTCAAGGTTTTTATTTTTTAATATAGATATACTATAGGTAGAAAGGGTGAATAAAAAATGAAAAAAACGATGATACAATTAGAAACATTAACATGTCCATCATGCATTAGAAGAATTGAGGGAACTATGGGTAAACAAAAAGGTGTTAGTAGTGTTGAAGTGAAATTTAACGCATCAAAAGTAGAAATTCTCTATGATCCATCCATCACATCATCAGATGATTTAGGTCATACAATTTCTAATCTTGGATATAAAATACTCGAGATCAAATGAAATATCTAACGTGGACTAAAAAACATGTATATATCTTGAGTTTATCCATCTTGTTCCTGATTTCAATCGTCTTCAACAAATTCGAGCAATCATTGATAGCGATTGCCTTAATGAGTGTACTGACGATACTTGCAGGATATCACATATTTAAGAAAGCTTTTATGGATCTATGGTATAAAATGATTGGTATTGACTTACTCGTAACCATTGCGGTTGTTGCTGCTTTTATAATTGGTGATTACTTTGAAGCAGCAGCAGTCACTTACCTGTTTACATTAGGACACATCTTGGAAAAATCAGCACTAGAGAAAACGAGAAGTTCATTAAAGAAATTATTAGATTTAAAACCGAGTGAAGCAAGAAGACTTCTTGATCATCAAGAAGAAATCGTTTCATTAGATTCTCTAAATATTGATGATATCTTGCTAGTTAAACCTGGTGAAAAAATACCTACAGATGGCATTATCATTGAAGGATCTGTCTTGATTGATGAGCAAATACTCACAGGTGAGTCCGTACCTGTTGAAAAAGGGATAGGGGATGGTATCTTAGGGTCCACATTGCTTCAAACAGGATACATGAAAATGAAAGTTTCTCATGTTGGAGAGGATACAACCTTAGCAAGAATGATTCATATGGTAGAAGAAGCTCAAGATAAAAAAGCTAAAACTCAAAAATTTATGGAAGTATTCTCAAGATATTACACACCACTGATTGTCATATTATCGATTGTGATCTATTTTTTAACAAAAGATATCCGCTTAGCCATAACAGCGCTTGTTATTGCATGCCCTGGTGCATTAGTAATCGCTACTCCTGTGTCATTTGTTGCAGGTATTGGTCACGCTGCAAAGAAAGGTATCTTGTTTAAAGGTGGCGATTCGATTGAAAGATTAGCGAAGGGTAATCTATTGTTTTTTGACAAAACGGGAACGTTAACTCAAGGTAAACCTGAACTGAAAAAGATTTACACCTTTGATTATGATGAAAATGAACTGCTTAGAATAGCATCGATTGGTGAATCATATAGTGAACATCCCTTAGCATCAGCTATCATTGATGAAGCAAGAAGAAGATCTTTAACAACACATGATCTACCAAAGGAATCGGAACTCATCATTGGAAAAGGAGTCAAATTCAAGTATAATAACATTAGGTACATGATCGGTAACAATAAAATACTTGAATTTCCATTAAAGAATGAAGTCGCATCAACAATTGATGCATTTGAAGATATGGGCTATACTACATTAATCATGGCAGATCCACAAAGAGTTTTAGGTTTGTTTGCGATTGCTGATGGATTAAGAAATCATGCCAAGAAGGTTATCTCAGAAGTAAGATCATTAGGTATTAAAGATATTATCATGCTAACAGGCGATCAAGATCGTGTTGCTAAGCAAGTTTCAGATGAAGTCGGCATTAAGACATACCATGCAAAACTGTTACCCGAAGATAAAGCAAATATCGTAAAAAGTTATCAAGAACATCATCAAACCATTTTCGTTGGCGATGGCATCAATGATGCGTTAGCTCTTTCATATGCTACTGCATCTGTTGCTATTGGTGGTGTGGGAAAAGACTTGGCGATGGAAACTGCAGATGTAGTGTTGATGAGTGAAGATTTATCTAAATTATCAAATGCGATTAAAATCAGTAAAAAGGTTAAAATCAATATGTTTCAAAATATCATCTTTGCTTTAGTTATTGTTTCCTTTTTAATGATTGGTGTTTTATTTAAAAAAGTCACCATGTCAATGGGGATGTTAGTTCATGAATTATCAGTGCTTGTTGTGATTCTTAATGCAATACGATTATTAAAACATAAATCTAAGAAGTGAGGTTACCATGAGAAAAGATTTAGAGCCTAGCAACTGCATCAAGGCAGTCCCTATTTTCAAAAATTTATCAGTAGATGAACTCGATAAAATCATTATGATTTCAAAACACAAAAGATTAGAAAAAGGGGATTTCATCTATCAATCAGGGGATGTGCTGAATAGTTTATATGTGATCCATCAAGGTAAAGTTAAAGTCACTAGATATTCAGATGATGGTAAAGAACAAGTGATTAGGATATTATCTCATGGTGATTTTTTAGGTGAACTTGCATTATTTAAAGAAAATTCAGTTTCAACATATGCAGAAGCGATTGAACCCACGGTAGTTTGTTTGGTAGAAAATAGCAGTTTAAAAGAATTAATGGGTCAAAGTCCTGCATTAAGTATTAAGATGATGAATGAGTTATTAAGTAGACTCGATCGTGCTGAATCGATGATTGAACAAAGCAATCTTTATTCTGCAGATGCAAAGGTTGCAAGATTGCTTTTAGATATTCAAATGCATGATTTAATTTATTTTAAAACAACAAAGATAAATTTGTCCTCACAACTAGGGATTACACCAGAAACATTCAGTCGAAGACTTAAGAAATTTGAAGAATTAGGATATATTAAAGTTATTGATAATAAAACGATTAAGATATTATCTAAAAATAAACTTGAATTGATTATTAATCCAGATTTAATTTAGTTATGAGGAGGATTGTCATGGGTATCTATTTCTATGGATGTATGACACTAGATGGCTATTTAGCTGATAAAAAACATAATCTCGAATGGCTTCATGAATCGGGTTCAATAGAAGAAACGAGTTTTGAATCATTTTATCAATCGATGAATATCACAGTGATGGGTAGAAAAACATTTAATGAAATATATAAATTGGGTAATCCTAGTCAGTTTTATCCCAAGACTGAAAATTATGTTTTTACACATGATAAAAACATCAATGTAGATGGATTTAAGATGATCGAAGGTGATGTTGTTTCATTTGTTAAGAACATAGATAAAAGTACAAATGTATGGATTGTTGGTGGAAACACTATCTTAGCTCCATTAATCGATCATGACATAGTTGATGTACTGATTGTACAGATAGCTCCAGTGTTACTAGGAGAAGGTATTCCACTTTTTACGCAAAATGAATCCTTAAGAAGATATCATTTGAAAGAAGTGAACAAGTATGGCCAATTTGCGGAATTAGTTTATACTAAAAAAGAATCAATATAAAAACAGGTTAATTATCAATGATTAAGATGAAAGAATGTGCCATTATGATTATCATATAAATTGACATTCTCATTTCATAATATAACATCAAACTTGACATGCATTAATGTGTGTCTTTTTTGTTTACTGAAAGATTATTGATGTTAGTATAGTTTAGTAGACACAAAGAGTAAGAATCCTTCTTATGATAAGATATAAGGAAGGAGGCGATACTAATGTCTAACAGCAAAAAAGGTAATCGTTATTCAGAAGATTTTAAAAAGCAGTTGTATGAGTTGAATTTAAACGGTAAATCCGTTCCTACACTTGCAAGCGAATATGGCATTCCAACAGGAACAATTTATAAATGGTTTTCAGAGTTGAAACCAATAGCACATACAGAAGACGGCACACCGGTCAATAAAAAAGAAATGGACGCGATGCGTAAAAGAATCCGTGAGTTAGAGATGGAGAATGAAATGTTCAATTAAACGTCGCGCTCAAAAATCTAAAACCACTAAAGAGAGTTCTTAATACTTTAATTCATTTCATTTACACAAAATTCTTGACACTACCAAATAATATCAAGGGACATGATACAATAATGTGGTTGAATTAAAATTGAATAACAATGAAAAAAGATACCTTTTATATTATGAATTTAGACTTTTTTGCGATGAAACTCTAATTTTATGTTAATTAGATAGAAAACATATTGAAAATATCCAATTAATAGACTTGATTAATTCTAAAAAAGTTAGCAAAATAACTATAAATAAAAATTCGGATCTTATTCTAGTTTTTCATGATGGTTGTGTATTAGAATGTTTAAACATTTCGATAGTTTACACAAATTGGGAATTGAACTATGAATTAACTTGTGATGCATCAGGTGAAATATCTTATTTTTGTAAATCAGTCAAATTGTGATATTAGGATTAAATGATTAACTTTTATATGGAAAGAAAATCCAATTAAATTATTGCTAATATATTTCTTAGAATATTGCTTTTATCAATAATAGGTTTAGCTTTTAATCTTTCTAGGGTTTTTCTTATGTTTGCATGATTTTTTATCAGTAGTTTTATAATAAAAACTGTCCAAAAAAATAAATGCTTTAACTAAGCTATAGTTTTGGGGTGCGCAAATTCATGCAGGGGTGCGTAATTGTATTAAAATAGGTTACACAACCCACTTACCATTTAAGCATATCATCGATATGCTTTTTATTTTTTTAGTGCAAGTCATTTTTAATCTTAATTTTATATGAAAAAACTAACCTTTATAAGGCATCTCTTTGAGATGTCTTTTAAATGAAAACAAAATGAAAGGTTTATGTCAATTTATGGGATACTAATTTACAAAGTTTACATTGTTGTTACTTTTGTCATTTTGGGGTGTATTTTTCTTGACATATGGGTTATAATGTTAATGTTGGATCAATCCGTATTGTGAGGAGATGTTTTTTATGCTGAGCGTAGGTACAAAAGTAAAAGATTTTTGTTTACCTGATGCAGAAGGAAATAAGCATTGTTTATCGCATGATTTAGGTCAAAAAGTTGTCGTTTACT
>JAVEQT010000085.1:0-5358 GCA_034007485.1 Acholeplasmataceae bacterium | reverse complement strand
TGAATGACTGCATCACCATGTTTAGTTAAAAACATCGTAATAAAGGCTGATGCTACAAAGAGAGTAGCATACGGGAAGAGTACTTTGGGATGAATGAGATCCATAAAGAAACCTGATAAAATAGGTGTTAAAATTTGTGCTGCCATCGAGAAAGCATAATAATAACCTGTATATTTACCAACATTCGATCCTTTAGCAAGTTCAACAACCATGGGGTAAGAGTTAACGTTAATCGTTGCCCAACCAATACCGGTTAATCCAAAGACGATAAACATGATCCATCCAGTATCTTTGCTTAAGAAGAAGACACTACCAAAACATAATGTTAATAATACGATGCCTGCTAAAATTGTCTTTCTGCGACCAAACTTCGTTGACAAAATACCGATAGGAATGAATGCGATGATTGCAGTGACATTAGCGACTAACAAAGGCAGTGTAAAGGATGGCAGTTGCAATATCTTTGGCGCATAATCAGAAACCTTCGTCATAACTGCATTATATCCCATAAACCATAGGAAGACTGAAGATAAAATCAAGTATAAAGAAAGTCGTTTATCTTTAGGGAGTTCATGCATATCATGAACTTCTCCTTCTTCTTCAATCAGACCAAACTTCTGATCATCACTTTCTTTTTCAGCAACAAGTTTAGGTTCTTTAACCTTCCACAAGAAAATGATTAATACAGTGATCATAATCACACCAACACTAATAAATGCGCCAGTGTAATGGACATAAGATTTTCCACCAAGACCTAACACGGTTAATAAGATCAGTGATGTCACACCTGCAGCTGCACCCATCAAATTAATGATCGCATTTGCTTTTGATCTTAAAGGTTTCATCGTGACATCAGGCATTAAGGAAACAGCAGGAGATCTAAAGATTGACATAAATATTAAAGCAATGAGTAGTACACCTACAAAAACAATAAAGTTAACTGGATTTTCTGCTGTGATCTGCCATGCAAGTTCACTTAAATAGCGGTGATAGTATCCATCTAAATAAGATAATTCGATTTGATCAAGATCTTCAGAAGCACCATTTTCGTCTAAGAGTTTAATCATCGGTGTATAGACTGATTCCATGTAACGATCATAACTCTTTTGTGTAATATCTTCAGCTAAAAGTGAAGCGTTTCTTTCGACATGCATTTCAGTGATGATCGCTGCCCAATAAATGGTTTCTTGTCTGAGCTCATCAGGTTTTTCTGTAATCCATTCATATTTTTCAATAATCTCGGTTTCTTGAATGCGTGCAGTTTGAATGTTATCTGCGAAAGATAAACCGATAAATGCAAAAGCTGCTACCACAGTACCAATAATGATAAAGGGTGTTCTTCTTCCAAGTTTATGATTTGTCTTATCTGAAATAGCTCCAAAAAGAGGAAGCATAAAGAGTGCAAGCACATTATCAAGTGCCATGACAACACCAGACCATGTTTGATTCAAACCAAACTTATCAATCAATATTTTTGTAATGATTGAATCATAGGTTTGCCAAAAAATAGAAATGATAAAAAATGCTAGACCAACATAAAACACTTTCTTGTAATCGAGTTTCATAGGTTCACCTTATTCATAAATTTTTATAATGCTTATTTGATATTATAACACGAGAATAACGTGATGGTGACCAAGGAAGCGTAAAAACAAAGTTAAAAAGGACATCCTCTCGGATATCCTTATCATTTATGCGACTGTTTCATAACCGATGCAGAGCGCTTTTTGATTGACGGGTAGCATCGATAACTTTTTAGAACCTAAGAAATATTTCAAAGATTCAATAATGACATCTTCTTTAAAAATGTCAACTTTTTTCAAGTATGCACCAAGCATAACCATGTTTGCAACTTGTGGTTTATCTAAAGATTGTGCCATTTCAGTCATAGGTACTGCAAACACATTAGCATGTGGTGCTTCAACGGGACGCTTGATGAGTGATGAATTGTAAAAGATATTACTGTGATCTTTTGTCTTCATCAAAAACTTAGCAAGTGATGGTTCATTAAATACCAATAAATCGTCTGATTTTTGAAAAACAGGTGAATAAATAGGTTTATCGCTGATCACAACAGAGCAATTTGCTGTTCCCCCACGTGTTTCTGGTCCATATGTAGGAACCCATAAGCTATATAACCCTTGAAGATTAGCAGCATATGCAATCAATTGTCCTGTCAACATGACACCCTGGCCACCAAAGCCAGCAATTCGAATCGATCTAATCATGAGCTTCCACATCCTTATAAATACCAAGTGGGAAGACAGGTAACATGTTTTCTTTTGACCAGTCTAATGCTTGTCTTGGCTTCATTCCCCAGTTCACTGGGCATGTTGATATGACTTCAATCATAGTAAAGCCTTTCTTTTCAAGTTGGTATGTAAATGCTTTTTTAATCGCTTTCTTAGCTTTTCGAATGTTAGGTATATCATGCAATGATACGCGCTCAACATAGGCAGCACCTGTAATTTGTCCAAAAATTTCTGAAATTTTTAATGGTGATCCGTGAAGTTCTTTTATTCTTCCTTGCTGTGAGGTTGTTGAAACTTGACCTAAAAGTGTTGTAGGTGCCATTTGGCCACCTGTCATACCATAGGTTGCATTGTTAGCGACAATCGCTGTGATATTTTCACCACGATTGGCTGCATGAATCGCTTCAGCAATTCCAATAGAACCAAAATCGCCATCACCTTGATACGTAAAGACCACACGATCAGGCAATACTCTTTTAATACCTGTAGCTGTTGCACACGCTCTTCCATGTGGAACTTGTTGGAAGTCTGTGTTGATGTAATCGTAACTGAAGACAGAGCATCCTACTGAAGCTAAGCCAACCGCTTTACCAAGAACACCTAACTCTTCTAAAACTTCACCCACGAGTTTATGTAAAATACCATGTGTACATCCTGGACAATAATGTGTATGAACATCAGTTAAACCTTTTGTTTTCTCGTATTTAATCATGATTCCACCACCTTATCTTCAAAATGCAGGATTGCATCAACAATTTCTTCAGGTTCTGGTACCATACCACCTGCACGACCATAGAATGCAACCTTATGACGTCCTTTATTAGAAATTAAGACATCATCTAACATTTGACCCATACTCATTTCTGCAACAAGAATACCTTTGCAAGATTTAGGAATTAGATCAAAAGCCTTTTTAGGATATGGCCATAATGAGATAGGTCTTATCAGTCCAACTTTAATACCTTTTTCTTGAAGTGTTTCCATGGCAGAACGTGCAATTCTTGCGACTGTTCCATAAGCAACGATCACATAATCTGCATCCTCAACATTGACCATATCAACTTTAACTTCATTTTTAGTAATTTCGCGATACTTTGCTTGAAGTGCCAAATTGTGCTTTTCTAAGTATACAGGATCTAGACCTAATGAGTTAATAATGTTTCTTCCCTCATGATAATCCGTACCAATTGTAGCATATGTCTTTGGCTTGATATCGCGCTTTTTAGCTGGTTTGTCCATATCGACTGATTCCATCATTTGACCAATTAAACCATCAGCTAAAATCATCACAGGATTTCTGTATTGATCAGCAATATCAAACGCTTCTTTCATAAGATCAACTGTTTCTTGAATAGATTCAGGTGCTAAAACAATGACATTGTAATCCCCATTACCACCACCACGAGTTGCCTGAAAGTAATCTGCTTGAGATGGTTGAATACCACCTAAACCGGGACCTGCACGCATGACTGATACAATCACGCATGGTAATTCAGAACCTGCTAAATAACTAATACCTTCTTGTTTGAGTGCAATCCCAACAGAAGATGATGATGTCATCACGCGAGCTCCAGCTCCAGCTGCACCGTAAACCATGTTGATCGCTGCAACTTCTGATTCTGCTTGAACAAATACTTTGCCTTTTTCAATTAAATACTTTGATAAATATTCTGGAATTTCATTTTGAGGTGTAATAGGATATCCGAAGAACGCATCACATCCTGCTGCCACAGCTGCTAATGCAATCGCTTGATTTCCTTTAATGAGAACTTTACTCATTCCAATACCTCCACTTTGATGACTGAATCTGGACATACGATGGCACATTGTGCACAAGCAATACACTTATCCATATCGGTTATAGAAATGAGATTATAACCGTTTGAATTCATGCGTTCTTTATCTAAATATAGAATGTCCACAGGGCAAAAGGTTGCACAAAGTTCACATCCTTTGCAAGATTCATTGTCAAATGTTAATTTCCCTTTTTTCACAACTTCACTCCCTTATCTCTTGATATAATTATCTTGAACGTTGTTAATCGTTTCAATACGTTTTTTAGCAAATACTTTTGCTGCTTGTTGCGTATGGATGCCTTCAGTTTCAGCAATCTTGAAGATTTCTAATAAACGGTCATAAATCTTTTCAATGTCTCTTGTTGCACGGCCGATATTATATTCTTTTAATTCGTGATAAACGTTGATTAAGCCACCCGCATTAATAACGAAATCAGGTGCATATAAGATACCTTTATCTTTAATCATGTTGCCATGAATGTCTTCATCTAATAACACGTTATTTGCTGTTCCAGCAATAACTTTAGCTTTAATTTGTGGAATGGATTCATCATTTAAGACGCCACCAAGTGCACAAGGAACTAAGACATCAACATCAAGTGCAAAATAATCTTTAGGATCGACAAATTCTACATCTGGATGTTCTCTTTTCATACGGTCAATGTGCTTTTGATTAATTTCACAGAAATAAATCTTTTTAGCTTTTGCTTCAACAAGTTTTTTGATTAAGTAATAACCTGTTTGACCTGCGCCTTGTACTGCAAATGTATATTTAGAAAAGTCTTCATTTCCAAACTTATATTGCATCGCTGCACGAATACCATGAAATGCACCAAGTGCAGTCATTGGGGATGGATTTCCTGATTTACCTTCGAGACCGACAACATGATCGGTTTCCATAGCAACAAAATCCATATCTTTGGTACTTGTGTTAACATCTTCTGCTGTGATATAACGTCCATTTAAACTTTGTACGTAACGACCTAGCGCTCTAAAGTAACCTTCTGATTTAACTTTTTCTGGATCGCCAATTAATACTGTTTTCCCACCGCCTAAATTTAAACCTGCAGCGGCTGCTTTATAGGTCATACCTCTTGCGAGTCTTAATGCATCAATAACTGCTTCTTCTTCGCTTGCATAATTCCACAGTCTAGTACCACCAAGGGCTGGTCCTAATGTGGTGTTGTGTATGCAGGTTATGCCTTTTAATCCTGTCGTCTTATCATAAAAATAGACGACTTGCTCGTACCGGTGTTTAGCCATGTACTCAAAATGCTTGAAATCGTTCATGTTAATCTCCCTTCAATTTT
>JAVEQT010000084.1:0-5422 GCA_034007485.1 Acholeplasmataceae bacterium | reverse complement strand
GCAAACACTTGATCAAAAATAGCAACATGGCTTGTTTCAGATGCTGGAATTAATAATCCCGCTTGTGTCATAAGCGTCAATAAACCAACCGTTTTTAAAGCGACCGTTTTACCACCCGTATTAGGACCTGTGATAAGCAGTGTTTTAATATCTTGATTAAGTTCAACATGAATCGGAACAGCAGTTTTTTGATCTAACAATGGATGCTTTGCTTTACATAAAGCAAGACGCCCTTCTTTATTGACAAGTGGCTTTACACCATGGATATCTTTTGCATAACGTGCTTTTGCTTGATTGAAATCGAGCACTAAAAATAAATCTAAATTATCCTTTAAAGAATCTTTAGCTCGATGAACTTCTTCTGACATTAAAAAGATAATGCGTTCGATTTCTTTCGTTTCTTCGATTTTCAATGATTCGATTTCTGCCGTGATTTGACGCGTCGCTTCAGGTTCGATATAAACGGTTTGTTTAGATGCAGACACATCATGAATAATCCCTTTGATTTTATGTTTAAACGTATCTTTCACAGGAATACAAAAACGATCATTTCTGATCACAATGACAAATTCGTTTAAATAACTGCTGTAATCGACGAGCAGTTTTTGTAATTTGTCCTGTATTTGCTTTTCATATTTTCTTAAATCACGTCTGATCCGTGATAACTCTGGGGTTGCATCATCCAAGATTTGTCCATCAGGATCCATTTTGGATTCAATATAAAGTCTTAAAGATTCGTGATTATGGATATTTCCAAAATAATCCATCATTAAGCCCATTGAAATCCGATTTTTATCCGCTTCTCTCCTGTAATTCAATAAATCTCTTTCCATTAAAAGAAATAAACGAATATAGAGAAGTTCTTGAAGGGTGAATGTTCGATCGAGTGATGCATATTGAATCAGTTCGTGAATATCATAGTCTTCAACGAAAGGTAAAATACCTTGTCGTTCAATCAACGATAACATGTCGCTGACTTCTGTCAGTTGACGTTCAATCATTTCAAGATCAACAAGTGGTTCAAGTTGCATGATTTCATCTTGGATAGTTTTTGATTTCGCATAAAAAGAGACTTTATCTAAGATAAGATGTAGTTCGAGAGGTTTCATCATAAATCGCATAAGTAACACCTTTTTTTCAAATTTTGTGATATAATAATATAGAATAGGAGAAAATTTCCGTGAAATATTATTCCATTAGTGTCAATGATCAAGAATTAGAACAATTACAACGTGTTTATCAAAACTATGAAGTTGAGGATTCTAATCCCTACCTTCTTTTTCATGCTTCACACCATGACATTGATATACTCGCGTATAAAACTGGAAAAGTTCTTCTACAAGGTAAAGAGATCACCCATGAACTCATCTCTATCAAAAAGCATTTAAATCGTGAAGATTATGCGGCGATTGGATCTGATGAAGTCGGTACCGGTGATGTGTTTGGTCCCATTGTCGTATGTTCAGCTTATGTTGATATTCCAGATATCGAATATTTAGAATCACTTAATGTCAGAGATTCAAAAAATATGAACGATAAGATGATTGCGACCATCGCACCTAAAATTGCAAAACGTGTTACGCATTCTTTATTGATTTTACCACCAAAGAAATATAACGAGTTATCATCTAAAGGGTACAATCTCAATAAAATAAAGGCGCTGCTTCATAATCAAGCTATTGTGAAGACCACATCTAAGCTTGAACATCAAGTACCAGTCATTGTTGACCAGTTTTGCACACCTCAATTATACTTTAATTATATCAAAGAAGAAACCTTGATTTATCGTGATATTGATTTTCATACCAAAGCAGAGCAAGTTCATTTAAGTGTTGCAGCTGCTTCAATCATCGCTCGTTATGCTTTTTTAGTCAAAATGGATGAGTATAGCAAAAAGCTCGGTTTAACACTTCTAAAAGGTGCAAGTAAAGAAGTTGATGAGCAATTAAAGAAACTTGTTGAAGTGAAAAGTCTTCAAATCTTGCCTCTTGTAGCCAAAATGAATTTTAAAAATGTTACGAAGCAGAATTTTTCCTAAGTAAAGCAAGCATATCCTTAAAATTTTGAGGTAGATCGGCAGTAAATGTCATCTCCTCTTTTTTTGTCGGATGCATTAAGGTCAATTTTTTTGCATGTAAAAACTGTCCATCTTTTCCAACGACTTCTTGAGGTCCATAAAGAGGATCTCCAAGTACAGGATGATGAATATAGGCCATATGAACGCGAATTTGATGTGTTCTTCCTGTTTCTAGTACACATTCAACTAATGTATGTGAACCAAAGCGTTCGATGACTTTAAAATGTGTCTTAGCTTTTTTTCCACCAGAAACAATAGCCATTTTAAGCCTGTTTTTAGGATGTCTTGCTATCGGAGCATCAATCGAGCCTTCTGACTCTTTAAAATCACCATAGACGAGTGCAATATACTCTCTTTTAATTAAATGATCATGCAATTCATTGGATAAAAACTGATGACTAAAATCATTTTTGGCTACCACCAGTAAACCCGATGTATCTTTATCAATACGGTGCACAATACCAGGACGGACAACACCATTAATCGTTGATAATTCATCGACTTGATGTAATAATCCATGGACCAATGTTGGTTCATGATAACTTGATGCAGGATGAACAACAAGCCCTTGAGGCTTGTTAATTACGATGAGGTCATCGTCTTCATAAACAATATCTAAATTTAAATCAACTGCTTCAAGCTTAAGTTCTTTTGTTGGCAAGTCTTCTGATTCAATCAGATCGCCTTCTTTAAGCGTATAACCCGTTTTAACCTTTTGTCCATTAACCAAACAAAGACCTTCTTTAATCAAGCGTTGAACATAACTTCTACTCATGTCTTCATAGAGATATTGATTAAGTACTAAATCAAGACGTTGGTTATGTTGCGATGCATCAACTTTGAGCGATTTCTTCATGTTTTTTCATCTCCTTTTTGCGTTTTTCATCAAAAATAAAGAGATCTAATGTAAATAATACGATGGCTGCACTTAAATACATATCTGCAAGATTATTATAAAAATTAGATAAACCAACAGCATCTAAAAATCCATCAAGAAATGGAAAATGCATAAAATCAATGACATATCCAAAAAGTGAACGATCGATGGCATTTCCAAGTGTACCTGCTATAAATAGTGCAATTGCAATGCTGTAGACCTTTTTGTTTTTAAAATTTGAGCCTAAGAACAAGTAACCAAAAATTCCTAAGGCGATAACGGTTGATATCATAAAAATAAGTTGTTGACCTTCGAGCAATCCAAAAGACATCCCTGTGTTTTTGTAAAAAGATAGTTCAAAAAGACGTGGGATAACCGTGATATTGGGTGCATTTAGTGTGATCATCGTGCTTGCTAAATATTTAGTTAATTGGTCAATTCCGATTAAAACAACGATAATTATAAGGCTAATAAGCATAATATTCTCCTAAAATATGATGGATAACACA
The DNA here is from genome assembly GCA_034007485.1 of Acholeplasmataceae bacterium. GTDB lineage: Bacteria > Bacillota_I > Bacilli_A > Acholeplasmatales > Acholeplasmataceae > Peloplasma. The sequence continues at coordinate 1,959 of JAVEQT010000084.1, read as the reverse complement.
ACAATACCAATGATCAGTAAAATGAAGGCAATGATACTACTTTCAACAAGATATGGTAATTTTGTATTGATAGATTGAATCTTTGGATGATAATTTTTAAGTATCTTATAGTAAAAAGCATAATATAAAAATGGCCATAAAACAACGATAATAACCAATAAAATCGCTAAAATAAATGTAAGTTTAGAAATAATAAACATGTTAATGATGACCAACACCGGAATTGCAAGCACGAAAAGCGATAAGATGAAAGCACTAAAAACCGACTTCACCACGTTTTTCATCTCTGCTTCATGGTCAATCAATTTTATAAGTTTTCTAAACCGATAAAAGGCTTGATCAATTCGATTAACTAATTGCTTCATGGAGCGCTTGCACCGCCTCTTCTATCGTGTTGACTGCAATCAAATCGAAGGGATATCTCATATCAGATATGTCACTTAAATGTGCGCTTGGTATGAAAAATAAGTCCACTTTTTCATTAATTCCAGTATATATTTTTTGGCGAATTCCACCGATTTTTCCGATGTTTCCAGACATCAAAATCGTTCCGGTTCCAGCAATTTTAATATCTCCAATGTTTAGTTTAAGTAAACTTGCATAAATACTAAGGGTCTGCATCATACCCCCGCTAGGTCCACCAATTACCGTGTCCAAACCTGGTAAATCAAAGGATGGAACTGCTTGATTGATCTCATAACTAGGATAATATCTTAAATACGGTTCATCGTCATTAAGTAGGTAGTGTACGGTATGGTTTGTGTAAGAATCGCCATTTTTTCTTCTGATATCGAGGGTAGCTTCCCTAAGTAAACTTAGTTCTATAAAACTTTCTTCCGTATGCTCATTGACACCTTCGCCATTAATCGCTATAATTTCATCGCCAATTTTTAAGTCACTCAATCTGCTCGGACGATAGGATAAGAGCAATCCTGAAAAAGCATAGTCAATCACAATCTCATCATCAACTTCTGATGCTAATTCATAAGCTTTGATCACCGATACCGTCAAACTTGATAGTTTTTGAATTTGACCTGCAAGATAATCATCTCTCCAAGAGATATCCTTTTGGACAGAGGAGAGTTCACTGACGTCCATCGTTTCATTTAAACCAGCAATCATCCCTTGAAAAGGTGTCATTGGGTAGTAACTATAAATATAAATGGTATGAAACTGCGTGAGCATATCAATACCTTCAATGACAACAGATTCCGATACTGGAGTTACATCACCGGGTGCTTGAATCTGTCTATTCGTAGGAGCAACCAGCAAAAAAAGAACGTATAGATACGGAAAACTTAAAATAATGAATATTTTTTTATACTGTTTAAGGAAGGTCAACATATGAGAGCTCTCCAACTTCAATTTTGCGATAATTGACATGAGCTGCTTCTAACATTTTAATCGCTGCTTGATGCTCTTTTGTGTGTTGATACTTATTGGATTCATAGACAATTTCTTTAATGCCACTTTGAATAATGAGTTTTGTACATTCATTACATGGAAAAAGTGTGACATAGATTGAAGCGCCCTTAAGATTGGTTGTCGCATTTAAAATAGCATTAGCTTCGGCATGGACAACATAAGGATACTTCGTTTCAGTATAATCCCCTTCATTGTTCCATGGAAAAAGACGGTCATCACATCCATGTGGTAAACCGTTATATCCAATACCAACAATACGTTTATCTTGATTGATAATGCACGCACCTACTTGCGTGGAAGGGTCTTTACTGCGCATTGCAGAAAGTTTAGCTACACCCATAAAATATTGATCCCATGAAATATAATCTTGACGCATTACTTTTTCTCCTCCGGTTTTGCTAAGTTGAGATCAACATGGCAATATCCACCTGGATTTTTCTTTAAATAGTCTTGATGATATGTTTCTGCAGGTTCAAAATCCAAACTTTTTTTAACTTCTGTCTGAACTCTTTTTAAGCGTTCTTGAAAATATGT
>JAVEQT010000083.1:0-5448 GCA_034007485.1 Acholeplasmataceae bacterium | reverse complement strand
TGTCCTAATTTAATGAGTGCTTTAGGAAGAGAAGCAGCGACATCAGCTAATCCCCCAGATTTTGAATAGGGGTATGCTTCACCACTGCAAAATAAAATTTTCATATGTCTTATCACCTTTTAACTCATTATACTGAAATCGAATCGGTTTCACAAGTTCATGGCTCACTTATTTTACGAACATTTTTCATCTTTATTCTTCGCTATCTTGAATTGACTATAGTCAAACCCTGTGATAAAATCATTATGGCATATCGCCACTTTTTCATTTAAAGCACACGTGTTCAAGGAGGATACAGATGAAACGAATCGTTGTTGTAGGAACCCAATGGGGAGATGAAGGGAAAGGAAAAATCACTGATTTTTTAGCCCAACATGCTGATGTTGTTGTGAGATATCAAGGTGGAAATAATGCTGGGCATACTGTTGTTTTCGATGGTGAAAAACACAGTTTGCACTTACTACCTTCAGGTATTCTTAATCCTAAGATAGATAATGTAATGGCAAATGGTATGGTGATTAATCCCAAAGCGTTTGTTGAAGAAATATCTAAGATCAAAAATACATTCAATCTATCCATCTCTGATCGTGCACATATTGTACTCCCTTACCATCCTGAACTTGATAAAGCCTATGAACTACGTAAAGGTGATGAAAAAATAGGAACAACCCATAAAGGAATTGGTCCAGCATATACCGATAAAGCTGCGCGCATCGGTATTCGTGTATCCACATTTATCCATCCATCACGCTTTAAAAATGAATTAGATGCCATCATGGATCAAAAAAACTTTGAACTCAATGCTTACGATCATGAGTTATTAGATAAAGATGCTATCTATAGTGAATATTTACCTTACGCAGAAGCCATGAAGCCTTATGTGAAAGATACATCTGTCTATTTAAATCAACTCATCGAAGACAATAAAAAGATCTTATTTGAAGGTGCTCAAGGCGTTTTATTATGTCTTGATCATGGGACATATCCTTATGTCACATCAAGTTCACCCACCGCTTCATCTGTACCGCTTAACACGGGGATTGCACCTTGGTTAGTTGAAGGTGCTATTGGTGTGACAAAAGCTTATACAACACGCGTTGGTTCTGGTCCTATGCCTTCTGAAATCGAAGGTGACTTGGCACATCACATTAGAGAAGTTGGAAGAGAATATGGCACAACAACAGGACGCCCAAGACGTATTGGATGGCTTGATACAGTCATTTTAAGACATACAAAACGTGTTTCTGGCCTTAGCTATTTAGCTGTAACACTTCTAGATGTTCTAACAGGTATCAAAGAGTTAAAGATTGCAACCTCATATATCCTTGATGGTAGAGAAATTGATTATATACCGGCAGATATCGAAGATTTTATGAAAGCGAAACCTCAATTTATCACGATGCCCGGATGGGATGAAGACATCACACAAGTGAAGTCATTTGATGAACTTCCTATACATGCAAAAAATTATTTAAATAAAATTGCTGAACTTGTCAAAGTTCCCATTGGTATGTTTTCTGTTGGCCCCGATCGTAATCAAACGATTATGGTTAAGTCATTCTTTGAATAGGGGGAATAACAATGATTTCAAGATATCAGCGTCAAGTTATGAAGGATTTATGGAGTGAACAGCATCGTTATGACATGTTTTTGCAAGTTGAACTTGCAGCAAGTTATGCGTGGATGAAGCATGGTCTTTTTGATGAGAAAACATATCAAAATTTAGAAAAAGCTACATTTAAATTAGAGGATATCTATAAACTTGAAGAAGAAACAAAACATGATGTCATCGCGTTCACGAGAGCTATCTCTCCTTCTTTAGGCGATGAGAAAAAATGGTTTCATTATGGTTTAACTTCAACGGATGTTGTTGATACTGCACAGTCTTTAATCTTAAGAGATGTGAATCAAATCTTGCTTGATGATATCGATCACATGATGGATACACTTAAAGTCTTAGCTTTTAAATACAAAAAGACACCTTGCATGGGAAGAACACATGGTATTCACGCTGAAGTGACATCGTTTGGTTTAAAGTTTGCCCTTTGGTATGAAGACTTTAAACGTTTAAAACAAATCTTTATTCATGCAGCTGATCAGGTGAGTATTGTTAAATTATCAGGAGCAGTTGGTAACTTTTCAGCAAATCATCCCAAAATACAAATGTTAACTGCTAAACGACTAGGTTTAAAAGAATCACATATCGCAACTCAAACCTTACAACGTGATCGTCACGCACACTATATGTCAAGCCTAGCACTTCTCGGAAGTGAAATTGAAAAGATGGCTGTTGAAGTCAGACATTTAGCAAGAACAGAAGTCGGTGAAGTGAATGAATACTTCTCCAAGAATCAAAAGGGGTCATCTGCGATGCCCCATAAGCGAAATCCGATTTCATCAGAAAATGTAACAGGTCTATCTCGAGTTATTCGTGGATACATGATGTCAAGTTATGAAAACATTCCCTTGTGGCATGAAAGAGATATCTCACATTCATCTGTGGAACGTATTATCTTAAGTGATGCTACAACACTTCTTGACTACATGTTAAACCGTTATGAAAAGACCTTATCAACTCTCATTGTTAATGAAGATAAAATGTTATCAAATATCGGCATAACACAAGGTGTTGTCTTTGCTCAAAGTGCTTTATCAAGATTGATTGAAAAAGAAATGTCTAGAGAAGAAGCCTATGATCTTGTTCAAAAGCTAGCACATGAAGCTTTGGAAAAGCACATTTCTCTAAAAGAACTGATGTTAAATAATAACACCATTATGTCACTATTAACAGAGCAAGATTTAAACCATATTTTTGATATTCATAAACATCTCATCTACGTCGATCAGATCTACGAAAAGGTGTTTGGGTCACATTTATTATCATAATTCATAAACTTATGGTTTATCATTGAAAGATTGATTCATTTTATGCTATAATGACGATTAGTCAAACGAGGAGGATTTACACCATTATGCCTAGATCAAGTAATAAAGCACCCATTAAAGTTGATAAGTATAGCCAAGCTCAACCCAAAGTTTCTCCCATCACATGGATTTCGATTGCGGGATTCTTTGTTGTTATACTCGCTATTATCTTCATTTTCTCACCAAACAATCAAGAAAAGATTTATAACGCCTACACCACCTATGGTGTTGAAGACTTACCTAAAGATCATCCTTTTTACCAGGTTGATTACAATGGCGGTCTTTTTAAGAAGGGCTTAGAAGATTTACTTGAAAAAGAAGAAGTTGTTATTCTCTACATTGGTTATGCACAATGCAGTGGATGTCAAGCTCACATCGTACCATTCGCAACCTACTTTGAATCAACAGGTATGAATGAATATGTCGATAAAGTTTACTACATGGATGTGACACAAGATGGTAAGGGATTTGAAGCATTAGCAGCTAAGTATGCTGGTATTGTTGATTCAACACCACAGCTTATTCTATTTATCAATGGTGAAATGGCAGACATCTATGCTGCAGCAAACGCGGATACATCTTCAACAGCTCTTATTAACAGCAATGTAAGAAACTTCTATGAAGATGCGATCGATATCATAAACGAATAAAGCACATTGTGCTTTTTTTGATTAAGGAAGATTAAAATGATAGAACAATTGAAAAATGATTTAAAAAAATCACTAGAAGAAAAATTACATATTGAAAATCTTGTCATTGAAGAACCCAAAAAAGGAAATGCTGATTTAGCAATTCCCCTTTTTGCTTATGCGAAACTTTGGAAGAAAAGTCCAATGGATGTTTTTAAAGATTTTGAAAGTTTACTAACCCATGAGAAACGAATAAAGTTTGTTGAATTCATAAATGGCTTTTTAAATATTTATCTAAATCGTAAAGAGTTTGCACTTCCCTTAATAAGTAAAATCAATCGATCTAAGAATTTATACGGTAGTTCGTTTAAAGGTAAAGGATCAACAGTTGTTATGGATTATTCATCACCCAATATCGCGAAATCCTTTGGGGTTGGTCACTTAAGATCAACCATGATTGGTAATGCCATTAAAAATATTTACAAAAAGTGTGGATATAAAGTTGTAGCAGTTAATCATTTAGGTGATTGGGGCACACAATTTGGTAAAATGATTGTTGCTTATAAACTCTGGGGAAATGATGAAGAGATCAAACAAAACCCCATTGCTGAACTTCAAAAACTTTATGTAAGATTTCACGATGCTGAAAAAGAAGATCCTACGCTTGAAGATCAAGCAAGAGAAGTCTTTAAAGCATTAGAAGATGGAAATGAATCATATCATCAACTTTGGATGTGGTTTAAAGAAGAATCACTTCGTGAATTTATGGAAATGTATGATTTATTAGGTGTTTCTTTTGATTCATTTAACGGTGAAGCCTTTTATAACGATAAAATGGATGCTGTTGTTGCTGAATTAGAAGAAAAAGGGTTATTAAAAGTTGATCAAGGAGCAACCATTGTTGAACTTCCTAACGATTTACCTCCTGCACTCATTAAAAAGACAGATGGCGCAACATTATACATCACACGTGATCTAGCAGCCATCATGTATCGCCACAACACATATAACACCAATCGCTTGCTTTACGTCGTTGGTAATGAACAACAGCTTCATTTCAAACAATTAAAGGCTGTTACAGATCTCATGGGATATAACTTTGATATTGAACACATCAATTTTGGTTTAGTCTTAATTGATGGTAAGAAAATGTCAACCAGAGGTGGTAAGTTTAAACGCCTAGAAGATGTTGTAAAACAAGCTATTGATGATGCAAAAGCTGCTATAACTGAAAAGAATCCTAACCTCAAAAATCAAGATGACGTTGCTAAAGCCGTCGGTGTTGGTGCTATCATCTTTAACGATTTAAAAAATGAACGTCATTTGGATGTCGATTTCAATTTAGAAAATATGTTGAAATTTGAAGGAATGACAGGACCTTACCTTCAATACAGTTCGGTACGTATCGAGTCCATCTTAAAAGAAGTTAAATTAGATGCAACTCTAATCAATCCTGATTACTACCTTGAAGATCATTACTTTGAAGTCATTAAACTCCTTGCTCAATTCCCTAGTGTCATCGAAAAAGCTAAAGATAACAATGCCCCTAATCAAATTGCACGTTATATCACAAGTCTTGCGCAAGCATTCAACAGTTTCTATGGTAAACAAAGACTTTTAGTAGAAGATGCAGGACAGCTGCAAGCGAACATGCATTTTATTAAAGCGATTCAAATTGTCATCAATGAAGGACTCCGTCTCTTAGGTATGAAATCGTTAAAGGAAATGTAAGTAAACAATTGCATTTCATGACATTCCATGTTATCATAATTTTGCTGTAAAATGACGGGTATTCCCGTCTTTAAACCCCGCGTGATGAAATTGGTAGACGTGCCAGACTCAAAATCTGGTGGATGAATAATCCGTGCTGGTTCGAGCCCGGCCGCGGGGACCA
>JAVEQT010000082.1:0-5522 GCA_034007485.1 Acholeplasmataceae bacterium | reverse complement strand
ATACCGATAATGACTGAAGATATCGTGTTTGATGATGCTTATCTCACCTTGGAGTTGACTGATCAACAAAGCTATGAAGTTCGTCTTGGTAGAGTGACATTTTTTAAAGATGCTCATGATGAGCAAGGACTCAATTGGACATCGCTATCAGGAATTAAGCAATCCAATGATCTCAGATCACGTATTTATGAAATCACTGTTTCATGTGACGGAGTAACTGAAGAGATTGAAAAGATTGATGTCGGTAGTAAACATTTAACAACTTTTTCCCTTGATCAGCAAAATCTTATCATCACCATTGAAGATGCTGATTATCTTTTATATGATGTTCCGATTGTCATCACGTTTGTGAATGGAGAAAGACAAGTGATTGCTAATTTTAGATATATTATCGATTACGTTATTTTAAAAGAAAGTGGGCCAATGATTAATGTCTACACACTTGATTAAGCTCGAAGAAGCAGGAAAAAGATATTTGTCACGGAGGTTTTCAGTTGAAATAAGTCAAAACGATTTTCTTTTGATCAGTGGTGCAAATGGTACTGGTAAAACCACCTTGATCATGATGATTTTAGGTTTTGTCTATCCTGATTCAGGTATCATCGAAAAAAGGAAGTTAAAGATTGGTTATGTTCCAGAAAAAGTGGTTTTACCTCCATTTGTCGATGTGATGGAGTATTTAAAAACGATGGCACGCATTAAGCGTGATGTGATTAACCCAGCTTTAATTCATGAACTTGAGGTTCCTATCGATAAAAAAATCTATGAACTTTCGAAAGGAAATCAACAAAAACTTGCTGTTTTAACTGCACTGATGGGGAAACCTCATCTCTTGGTTCTAGACGAACCACTTTCTGGTTTAGATGATGACATGAAAGAAATAATGGTGAACATCATTAAAACAACACATCACAAAGGACAATCCATCTTGATTTCAACACATGAACCAGAACGCTTTTTAGATGTTTGCACGAAGCATTTATCCTTATGATCAAACTGCTTGATGCCTTGTCGCTTCCTTTTAAAAAGAAAGTGATTATTCTCTTTCTTACCATCATGATCTCATTACTGCTTTACGTTGTTTCAAAAGATAACACAAACCATTTTCTACACATGAAAATCCTTTTGATGATTCTCCCTTTTTTAATTACATGGATCACCATTGATATGATCCATCCACATGATGTTGTCATAGCAGCTTTCTATAAGAAAAGGTATGTATATAACTACCACATCTTCTATATCGTTATCTGGTCTTTCCTGTTATCTATTTATTTCATGACTTTTTATAATATAATCACCATCTTTCAACATCACCTATTACCTGATATAACCCATCTAAAACTTTCTTTACATCTTTTCCTTGATATCTTATCTATCGGATTTTTATCGAGGTTATGTGCGCAATCCAAGCATCCCACGCTTGGATTCATTGCACCGATCATCTACGTTTTTATCCAATTACTTACCGAATATCAACAAAGCTTAACACTTTATGTCGTTTTTCCCTTTTTTCAACCTTTTATCCTGCATTATTTGCTTGCAATACCCTATAAAGTATGTTATATTAGTTTAGGATTCATGATCTATCACATCAAACAGTTCAATTAGAAGTAAATCAAGGATATACATTGACAATGACGTGAATTATGATATAATCTTTATGGAATTAAATTTTGTGAAAAGAAGAGGTACCCTCTCGCCTGATGGACGAATTCATAGGCAAAATGTCACTTTCAAAACTATTTTGATAACGACAAGTGGGTACATATTGTACGCACTTTTTCTTTTCTAGATTAAACAAGAATGGAGGTGGACTGCATTAAACAAATCAAGCATAAAAATACCGATTTAGTAAACGAAACCATTCCTTACGGCGAGTTTCTCGTAATTGATGAACAAGGTAACAAGATGGGTACGATGAATCGTAAAGAGGCACTCAAATTTGCGAGTGAACGTGAATTTGACATCGTTGTTGTTTCTCCAGATTCAAAACCGATGGTTGCTAAGCTCATGGATTACTCTAAGTATCGCTATGAACAACAGCGCAAACTTCGTGAAATGAAGAAAAATCAACATGTTGTTGACATCAAGGAAGTACGTTTAAGCCCAACGATTGATATGCATGACTTTGAAACCAAAGTGAAACATGCGATCAAATTCTTAGAGAAGGGCGATAAAGTTAAAGTTACCATTCGTTTCTTCGGTAGAATGATCACCCATAGCGACGTTGGAATGAAGGTTATGGAAAGATTTATTGAGGCTATCGGAACAAAGGCGACGGTTGAATCGAGACCTAAGATGGATGGCAGAAACATGGTTGCATTATTGGCACCCAATAATAATATTTAATTACTAACAGAAAGAAGGACTATCACATGCCAAAGCAGAAGACACATAGTGGCTTAAAGAAAAGAATAAAAGTCACAGGAACTGGCAAGCTCATGAGAGGACATGCATACACAGGTCACTTAGCAGCTTCCAAAACAACAAAACAAAATAGACAATTAAGAGGCGAAACATCGGTACACGCAACAGATAAGAAGCGTATTAAATCCTTGATTTCGAACTTGATGTAGTTACAGGAGGATAAACATATGCCAAGAGTTAAAGGCGGATATACCGCAAGACGTCGTCGCAAAAAGATTTTAAAACTCGCAAAGGGTTACTTTGGTTCGAAGAGAACATTATATCGTACAGCTCATGAACAGGTGATGCGTTCACTTGCTTATGCTTACAGAGATAGAAAGCAAAAGAAAAGACAATTTAGAAAGCTTTGGATTACACGTATCAATGCTGCTGCTAAGCAAAATGATATGAAGTATTCATTACTTATTCATGGTCTAGCATTAGCTAACGTTGAAGTAAACCGCAAGGTATTAGCTGATTTAGCAGTCAATGATCCTCAAGGATTTACAGCTTATTGCAATCTTGCAAAAGATGCTATCGCTGGTAATCTTCCAAAGAAGGTTGAAGTTAAAGCTGTTAAACCTGCTAAAGCAGAAGTTAAAGTTGAAGCTAAAAAAGAAGAAGCTGAAGTTGTTGACTATGCAAAAATGCTTGTTAAAGACTTAAAAGCATTAGCAAATGAAAAAGGTATTGAAGGCGCAGACAAGATGTTAAAAGCAGATTTAGTCGACGCTTTAAATAACTTAAAGTAAAACACAAAAGGGTGGTAAGTTCCACCTTTTTTTTGTATAATAAAACTGTGGGGGTTTCAACATGAAAAGACGACTAGCCATCGCAGGCTCACTTACCATTTTGATCTTTATTATGATGCCGCTTGCCTTAATCCTTTTAAACTTAAGAGGACAGGGCATTTTTATGATTTCTGCGATCATTACCCTCGTCTATGTTGGGATTTATGTTTTTGGTGGCATTCCTAAGTTAATTGTGGCATTTATCTATGGACTCATCACCTTTATTTTCCTTTTTTTCCTTAAGGAACCCTATCATTTACCCTTTATTATTATCGGTACTTTGCTCTTTGTATTAAATCCTTTATCTTCATTTGAAGAGTTATTAACAAAGAAAATGAGTGATGAGGATGTCCTACCGATCAGATTCAGTTTGAGAGGATCATACTGGCCATTTTATAGTTATCAAAAAGAGATGAAAAACTTTTATCATCTTCCTCAAGCACGAAAGCTTTATACAAAGAAGTGGTATCTCCATTCACGTCAAATCGTGATGCTTGCTTTAATCTCTTTAGGTATCTTTTTATTTATCAATAGTATCAATAGTATAGCAAACGCTTTAGACGATTTTTCATGGTTTAACTTCTTCGTATTTTACAATGTGACGATGCTTTTTGTTTTAGCGTGGATGCTTTTTAAGAAAGGATTCACCTCAACGTTTAGAACGTTTGTTATCGGATTATTCCCACCGATGATCTATTTAGTGTTCCGCTCTGATTTCCCGATGTTGTGGCAATATGTCCTTTCTGGATCACTTTTATTAATTGGTATCATTGTTTCCATCATTGAACTGATTAAATATTACCAACGTGTGGTCTATGATTCTTATCATTATCACGACCCCGATTTACAGATGGAAGTCTTTGCGAATGCTTTATTTGAACCTTTGGTTTATAACGAATCTTATACTTTAACAGGTCATTACATCATTAAAACAAATCTCGATCGCTTTAATAAGCAATTAAAAGATATTTTGATGTATGCCAATTGGTTTCGCTTTATTATCACAGCATACACCATCAGCAAAGACAGTGTCCATATTTATGCCGATTTCCATCAAAAACAATTAAAGCGTGCGGAACGTTTTAAAATTTATTTGGAAGCTAAATTCAAAATGTCTGTTCCTGCTGAAGTAAACGAAGATCTTAACAAAGAAGCTTATGAAAAGATGTTTTTCCACCGCCCTGAATACATCATTGCAAGAGCTCAAAGTTTAGCAGGATTACTTAAAGAGTTAGAAATTCAATCGAAAGTGATTATTTCGATGATTGTCTACTTTGAACTTGAAGAAGAATTAGAAGCATTTAAGGAAGATTACCCCGTTACACAGCTTGATGATTTATCAGATGATGCTTACTTTACTGTTCGTGTGGATATGCCATCACTCAATATCGATTACATGATAGAATCAAAAATTAGAGAACTTTTACTCTCCCTTTTAATCCATCATGGTCATTTTGTTAGAATCACAGTCTACTATTAATCATTCCTTTAGGAATGTGTTTGATGCGATAGACGATGTTAGCGCTTTCTTTTTTACTTGACAAGATTTACTGATAGTGATATAGTGAAGATGAACCTAGGAAGCAGCCGTGGAACCCAAAAGTATTGAAGCGGTGTCTAACAATGTGGGTGTGTACCTGACTGGTAATCTCGAAGCATTGACAAGTCGACATCATATTTAGAACGTAACTCGTTCTCACAGCTTTCTAGGCTTTTATTTTGCCTAAAAATATGCTATAATCTTCTAAGAATACATAGAGGTCATAAAATGAAAAAAGAATATGAATTATTAAAAAAATTATCGGTTGTTGCAGGTGTTCCTGGCAACGAAAAAAAGGTAAGTCAGCTCATTTCTTCTGAGATTAAAGATCATGTCGATGAGCTCAACTATGATCATTTAGGATCAGTGATTGGCAAAAAGGGACAAAACGGTCCTGTCGTGATGCTTGCTGGACATATGGATGAAGTTGGTCTACTTGTCACACAGATCACCAAAGATGGTTTCGTGAAATTTCAAACACTTGGTGGGTGGTTTTCACAAGTCATGCTCGCACAAGTTTGGGAAATCCATACGAAAAAAGGTATTGTCTTAGGTGTCACTGGCGTCAAGCCACCCCATATTATTCCTGCAGATAAAAGAAATGTTGCGATTGAGATTAATACGATGTATTTAGATCTTGGTGTATCATCTAAAGAAGAAGCTGAAGCACTAGGCGTTGAACCAGGTAACATGGTTGTTCCTAGAAGTTCATTTGAAGTTTTAGGTAATGATAAATATCTATTAGGAAAAGCATGGGACAACAGAATTGGTAGTGCAGTTGT
>JAVEQT010000081.1:0-5627 GCA_034007485.1 Acholeplasmataceae bacterium | reverse complement strand
GGATTTTGTCTTTGAATCGCATCCAAACGATCGATTAAACCTTGTGTTGTATCACCTGCAATACCCATATTGCTCCAATCACTAAACCCATAATGATTTAAGTTGAAATACGCAATCATCGAGTCACCTGCAATGATATTTTTTTGTTTAACGGGTAATGAGCGAAAGGCTTTAACCTTCCGCTCATAGTCTGCTTTAATAATGGCTTTCATGATGGTTAAATCTTGAAACATATTTATTCATCTGCTTTCAATTCAAAAATTAAATCTCTAAGTTCTGCTGCTTTTTCAAAATCTAAATTCTTAGCAGCTTGTTTCATTTCGTTTTCAATTTCTCTAATCATCTTTTCACGATCTTTTTTAGTCATCTTTTGGTAATCCTGTGGCTCTTCAATAATATCTTCTCTGATACTGATCTTATCCCTGATTTCCTTTTGAATCGTGACTGGCATGACGTTGTTAGCAAGATTAAAGTTGAGCTGAAGCGTTCTTCTTCGATTAGTTTCCTTAATAGCGTAGTCCATTGCATCTGAGATGGAATCTGCATACATGATGACTCTACCATTTAAGTTTCTTGCTGCACGACCGATGGTTTGAACTAAGCTTCGCTCACTTCTTAAGAAACCTTGTTTATCAGCATCAAGAATAGCAACTAACGATACTTCAGGTAAATCAAGACCTTCTCTCAGTAAGTTAATACCAATTAAACAATCATATTTTCCTAATCTTAAATCTCTTAAGATAGCAATACGCTCTAAAGCTTTAATCTCTGAATGTAGATACGCTACTTTGAGTCCTAACTGTTTAAAGTAAGCAGTTAAATCCTCAGACATGCGGATGGTTAGCGTTGTCACAAGCACTCTTTCTTTCGCTTCAATTCGTTTTTTAATCTCGAAGTATAAATCATCCATTTGACCTTTGGTTGATCTGATTTCAATTTCAGGGTCAAGTAAATATGTAGGTCTAATGATCTGTTCAACAACAGGAATCATTTTCTCTAGTTCATATGCACCGGGTGTTGCTGATAGATAAATGACCTTATCAAGTTTATCTTCAAACTCTTTAAACTGAAGCGGTCTATTATCAAGTGCGGAAGGTAATCTAAACCCGTAATTGACAAGTGTCATTTTACGTGATCTATCACCGTTATACATCCCTCTTACCTGAGGGATGGTGACGTGTGATTCATCAATAATCATTAAGAAATCACCACCAAAAAAATCAATGAGTGTTGCTGGTGTTTCTCCAGCTTCTCGAAGTGATAGATGTCTTGAATAATTTTCGATCCCACTACACATGCCGATTTCTTCGAGCATTTCCATATCGTATTTCGTACGTTGCTCAATACGTTGTGCTTCTAAAAGTAAGTTTTCACCTTTAAAATATGCGATTTGTTCTTGAAGTTCATTTTTAATGCGTCTTATCGATTCATGTAGTTTATCTTTATCTGTCATGAAGTGTGTCGCAGGGAAAATAGAAATATATGATAATGTTTCAATCGGTTGTCCCGTTAACACATCAAAACGTTTGATTTCATCAATCTCATCACCGAAAAAAGAAATACGAATGCCCTGAGCTCTTTCATATGCTGGAATAACTTCAATCGAATCTCCTCTGACACGAAATGTTCCACGATGAAAATCGATGTCATTTCTTTGATAGGTTAATTCGACCAGTTTATTGATGAGTTTATCTCTTCCGTAAACATCACCTGTACGAATGAAAATCATGGCCTTTTTATAGTCATCAGGATCACCAATACCATAGATACATGACACAGAAGCTACGACAATGACATCATCATTATCGAGTAACGAAGCGGTTGCTGCATGTCTCATCTCATCAATTTCATCATTGATGGATGAATCTTTTTCAATATAGGTATCCGATGAAACAACATAGGCTTCAGGTTGATAATAATCATAATAAGAAATAAAGTATTCGACACGATTTTCAGGAAAAAAGGCTTTCAATTCGCCGTATAGTTGTCCTGCTAAAGTTTTGTTAGGTGCTAGGATTAATGTTTTCTTTTGTAACATTTGAATAATGTTAGCAATCGTATACGTTTTACCTGTACCTGTAGCTCCTAAAAGAACCTGCTCTTTAACACCTTCATCGATGTTATGCTTCAATTGTTCAATCGCTTTAATTTGGTCCCCTTTAGGTGTGTAAGGCGCTTTAAGTACAAACATGCATACAACTCCCCTTTGATGAAGTATTCAATCAACTTATTTTATCATTGATAGCATGAAATCACAAGGATGTATACTTCGCTTCATCTCATAGAAAAGATTATCTGAAAATAAAAAACTGAAGCTTGGGTAAGCGACAGTTTTATCGTTTTTTAAAATGATTTTTATACGTCTTTATCTAATTCATGAGGTTTAGGAACAATCACGCTTTGTGGAACATACATCGGTTCAATAACTGAACTGACAATATTCATTAAATGGTCACCGATACGTTCAAGGTTAGCTAAAATATCAGGATAGTTCGCAGCTTTGATAAATGTAATTTCAAGGTTTTTAAGTCTTTCGATATAACGATATCTGAATTTTTCTTCAAGTTCATCGATTAAGTCTTCTTGTTTGACCACTTTCTTAGCAAGTTCAACATCTTGATTTTTAAAGCTTTCTAAAGAATCGTTTAACATAATCTCTAGAGCTTCATATAGCTCGATTAAGTCTCGTGTTCCTTCATCTGATAAAAGTTGTGACTCAGAGTATCTTTCCTTGAAAAATTCTAGAACGTTCGTTAAGTGATCACCGATACGTTCAAAATCTTTAATCGTATCAAGATCTCTTGAAAGTTTTTGTGAATCACCTTTATCTAAACCCGCCATCGAAATTTTAATTAAATAGTCATGAAGTTTGATATCATAGGTATCTGTTATCATTTCTAAAGTATACCCTTCTTCGACAATCTTCTCATCTTCTTTAAAACTATACCGTTTGACGAGATCAAAATATTCTATAATAACAGCTCCCATGGATAGAATGCCTCGTTTAGCAACTTCAAGTGCTAAAGTAGGTGACTCACTGATAAGTTTTTCATCAAACATATCATCAGGAATATGTTTTTTCTCTTTGTCTTTGACGACAATCTTAGCTGCTTTAATCATCTTATTGATAAAGAAATACAAGATGAATGTCATCGTAATGTTTTGGAAAGCATGAGCAAACGCAACCGATAACATCGAAAATCTTTCTAAGAAAGTTTCTTCAAACCATATGATAAAGTGGCGATATGGATTTAAGAAAATTAAGAAGACAACGGCCATTAATACGTTAAATAAGACATGGACGAATGCTGCACGTTTTGATTCGGTATTACCACCTAATGAAGCTAAGAAAGCGGTAATGGTTGTTCCAATATTAGCACCTAATAAGATAGGTATAACCCCTGATAATGTAATGGTGTCAATACCTTCTGCGTTAAGTGCATAAAGTTTTTCTAAAACCCCAATAGCAGCTGATGATGATTGAACAACTGCAGTAAATATGGTGCCGAAGATCGTTCCTAAGAACCAGTTTTGAGAAAACACTGCAAACATTTGTTCTGCTTCAGGTGTATTAGCAAGTGGCTTTAAGCCAGAACCCATGACTTCAAGTCCTACGAAAAGCATCCCTAAGCCTGCAAGAACACCACCAAAATGATGGACTTTCTTTTTCCCAATAAATGTCATAATGACACCAATACCTAGAAAGATGTAACCAAACTTGGCGATAGGTAAACCGATAATAAATGCAGTAACTGTTGTACCGATGTTAGCACCCATTATGATACCAACTGATTGCGGTAAGGTCATAAGTCCTGCTCTTAAGAGCCCAATCGTCAACGCTGTCGTACCTGATGATGATTGAATCAATACGGTAAGTAAGATACCTACGATAATACCTTTCAGTGGTGTGTTTGTCGATTTTTCAATAATCGATTTTAATTTGCTACCTGCGGCAGCTTTGAGTGAATCACTCATTAAATTAATACCAAATAAGAATAATGCGAGTCCCCCGAAGACAAACATAATGTTTTGTCCAATTCCTGCAAGTGCAATCGTCATATGACCCTCCTATAACCTTCATTTTTATTTTACTTGAAATATGGTAAATCTTTACATTTTATTTCATAAAAAAAGCATCAACTCATGATGCTTTTATCATCATTCGTTAGTAGTTTATAAACTCAATATGATATTTACGAACCACAATGATTGTATCACCTTTAACTACGCCTAAACTTTTTAGTCTTCTTTCTAGTTCATCTTGACCGATGACAGGAAAGACCCCATAAAAAAGGGATAGGGAAGTTGCTTTATGATAAGAATCAACGACACCGATAATCGGTGCAATCGAACGATATTTAGATAGATTGTCAGTTGCTTTATAGCCATAAGCTATAATCGCTTTAACATGGTAATGAATAGCTGCTTGAACAGCAGCGAATGAAACAGCATCTAGAAGGTGATCACCTTCTGAAAGTGCGATTTCTGTAAACTTGCGATGATCGACATGTTTTTCAGCTTTTTCAGTAATTTTAGCCATAAAATCAACCGATTCAATGGGATAACTTCCTTGTGCCATTTCACCAGATAGCATGGTCGCATCCGTCCCATCATAGACAGCATTTGCAACATCGGATACTTCTGCTCTTGTCGGTCTAGGATTTTGTTGCATGGATTCTAGCATTTGTGTTGCTACAATGACAAGTTTTCCTTTTTGTTGACATTTGTGAACCATTGATTTTTGCATTTGAGGTAGGTCTTCAGCAAACACTTCAACACCTAAATCTCCTCTAGCTACCATCACACCATCTGCAGCATCTATAATGTCATCTAAGTTGTTAATGCCTTCTTGGTTTTCTATTTTTGCGATGATTTTAATGTAATCTTTACCTTCCGATTTTAAAATATCGCGGATAGCAAAAACATCTTCCTTACGTCTCGTGAAGGATGCAGCAATATAATCATAATCGTTTTCACATGCAAACTTGATATCATCGATATCTTTGTCAGATAAAAACGGCATATTTAATACGGTATTAGGTACATTGATGCCTCTGCGATTTTTAACAAGATGTGTATTTTTAGCAACTGTTAATAATGTTCTTTGTTCAACATCTTTTTCAATCACGAGTAATCCGAGATAGCCGTCATCAACAAGAAGTGTTGTTCCAATAGAAACATCATCAAAGAGTTGATTGTATGTTACAGAAAATTGAGTGTCATCACCTAAGATTTCGGTCATATGAACCGTTACGGTTTGGCCTTGTTTGATTAAAGCTTTGCCATCTTTAAAATGATGCGTTCTAATTTCTGGACCTTTGGTATCAAGCATTGTTCCAACATAAGTGCCTAATTCTTGATTGAGTTCATGAACTAATCTAAAACGTTTAATATGTTCCTCATGGTCACCATGAGAGTAATTATTTCTAACAACATTGACCCCAGATAAGATCAATTGTCGTAATGTATGTTTATCTTCTGATGCAGGACCACAGGTACCTACAATTTTTGTTTTTCTTGACATGGTTACTCCTTGAAAGTCATATGTCGACTTTTCCCGAGTGTATTATAACATAATACAAGATGTCAGCCTATATGGAGTAAAATGAAAACGTTTTTTAATGTAA
>JAVEQT010000080.1:0-5664 GCA_034007485.1 Acholeplasmataceae bacterium | reverse complement strand
TTCACCTATCCTAAATGTAAAAAGGGTAGAATCTCTACCACTTTGTTATGTTATGCTAATTTACCTAAACCTTCAGTAATTAAAAAGTCAGCGAGTGAGATGAGTGCTTTTTCTGCATCAGGTCCTGTGACATGAATCTTAATGATTTCACCTTTATAAATACCGAGTGACATTAAACCCATAATGGATTTAAGGTTGACAGTTTTTCCCATCGCAGTTAAGTTGATTTCTGATGTAAAACTCATCGCGAGATTGACAAGACGCGTTGCTGGTCTAGCATGAATACCGTATTCAGAAACGATAGAGAAAGATTTTTCCATTTAATTAACCTCTTTTCTTCTTTCACCGAGATAGGAAAGAACTTCTTTTGTATGATGTTTGATGAGCAAAGTGAGTTCCTTTCCTTTGAGGAAAGCTGGAATTTCAAGTTGCTTGAGTAGGTTTTGATCGACCTTTTTTAAATCCATGATTTTCACTTTTAACCGTTGATGTTCCATCGATAGATCTAAGATGTTTACGGCTCCACCAAGGCTTTGTAGCAAGCTGTCATAGTCAAGTTGTGGGGTAGTTATTTTCTTTTTCTTTTTCGATTTGACAATCAAGAAGATGATCAAGGCGAGTATCAGTAGAGAAAGTATGATGATGGCTGGATATAACCATACGTTATTGATGTAAATCATCTATATACCTCCGTCCTTACTTATTATAGCGAGAAATCACTTTTTTTTCAATTATTTTATGAACATTGCATCGCCAAATGAAAAGAAACGATACTGATGATCAATAGCTTCCTGATAGGCTCTCATGACGAAATCTTTACCAGCAAGTGCACTGATCAGCATGATCAAGGTTGATTTGGGTAAATGGAAGTTCGTAATCAACTTAGAGACGACCTTAAATTGATAACCAGGATAAATGAAAATCGAGGTATCATAGGTTCCAGGAATAAACTTGCCCTGATAATTGCTTTCCAATGTTCTAATCGATGTCGTTCCCACACACACAATTTTTTTACCTTCAGCAAGTGCTTGATTTAAAGCATGCGCACTTTCTTCTGTCATGGTATAAGTTTCTTCATGCATGTGATGTTCTTCAATGGTATCCACTTGAACAGGTTTAAATGTACCTAAACCGACATGTAACGTGATGGGAACAATCTTTGTGCCATTGTCTTCAATCTTCTTTAGAAGTTCTTTTGTGAAATGAAGACCAGCAGTAGGTGCTGCAGCACTTCCTAAATCTTTCGCATAAACAGTTTGATAACGATCTTTATCCATGAGTTTTTCTGTGATGTAAGGGGGAAGTGGCATCGTTCCTAATTGTTCTAAAATTTCAATAAAAAGGCCTTTATAATGCATTTTAAAGAGGCGTATGCCTTCTTCTTCAACACCGATACACTCAGCTGTTAAAATGTCAGAAAAATGGATTTTTGTGCCTACTTTAACACGTCGTGCTGGTTTGGTCATCGCTTCCCAGACGTTAGGTTCTTTTTCTTTGAGTAATAAGACTTCGATGACAGCATCCGTTTCTTCTTTGACACCTAAAAGACGCGCTGGAATAACTTTTGTGTTGTTGATGACTAAGACATCATCTTTCGTTAAAATTGATGTGATATCGTAAAAATGATGATGTGCAATGGATTGTTCTGATCGATCTAAAACCAGTAAGCGTGAGTGATCACGTTTTTCGCTGGGATGTTGTGCAATCAGTTCTTTTGGGAGATTAAAATCAAAATCATTTACCTTCATGATCAAATAATCCTTTGTAGTATTTAATGCCTAATGCTTCGTAGGCTTTTTGTGTCGCTACGCGTCCACGATTCGTTCGTTTAATATAACCTTCCATAAGTAAATAAGGTTCATATACATCTTCAACCGTGGTGATTTCTTCACTGATGGATGCTGAAATGGATTCAATACCAACAGGACCACCATTAAATTTTTCAACAATGCTACGCAAGTAACGGTAATCGGTGTGATCGAGGCCATTGTCATCGATACCTAGTTTTGATAAAGCATGATTGGTTATATTTTCTGTGATATGTCCATCACCGATAATTTCAGCAAAGTCCCTCACTCTTCTAAATAAGCGGTTCGCGATACGTGGTGTACCTCGACTTCTTCTTGCTAAAGATACAATCGCATCCTTTTCGATGTCGTTTTGATATACTTTCGATGTTCTTTCAACGATTTTCTTTAAATCGTTAATGCCATAATAGGAAAGACGGAAGACGACACCAAAGCGATCTCTAAGAGGCGCAGATAAATCACCAAAACGTGTGGTTGCACCAATTAGGGTGAAAGGGGGTAAGTCGATACGAATGGATCTTGAATCATGATCTTTTCCAATAACGATATCTAAGACATAGTCTTCCATTGCTGCATATAAAACTTCTTCAACAAAACGGGGAAGTCTATGAATTTCATCGATAAATAAAACATCACCAGGGTTTAATGAACTTAAAACAGCGGCGAGATCTCCGCTTCGTTCAATCGCTGGTCCTGATGTGACCTTAATTTGTACGCCAAGTTCATTGGCGATGATTTGTGCTAATGTCGTTTTACCAAGTCCTGGAGGACCATATAACAGGATATGATCTAAAGCTTCTTTACGCTTTAAAGCTGCTTTGATGTAAACATCAAGCATTTCTTTAATGTCGTCTTGTCCAATGTATTGGTCAAGACGCTGTGGGCGTAAGGATTGATCTTCATCTTCCTTGATGGACATGGCTGTTACAATACGTTCTTTATCCATGTTAAACCTACTTTATTAAGAGTTGTAAAGCTTGTTTGATCATTGCTTCAACTGGTTGATCCTGATTGAGTTTTTTCATGACCTTTTTAATTTCTGTTTGTGAATAACCAAGTGCTGACAAGGCATCTAAAACATCATTTTTATGGGTTGGAATGAGTTCATCATCGGGTTCGATGAGTTTACCTTTAAGATCAAGAATAATCTGTTGTGCACTTTTAATGCCAATGCCTGGAAATTTGGTTAAGTATTTAACGTTTCCTTCTTCAATGGCTAAAATAATATCATTGATTTGGTCAGACGCTAGCAAAGATAATGCACTTTTAGGTCCAATGCCAGAAACACCGATTAACCTGATAAAGAGCTCTTTGGATTCTAATGTTTTGAAACCATAGAGGTTATTGATATCTTCTCTGACATAATGATGGGTGTAGATTTTCGTTTCTTCACCGATATGAAACATGTAAGGATTTGGTGAAATGATTAAATAACCGACTCCGTGATTTTCAATCACGACATAACTCGGTTTAATTTCTGATATGATGCCTTCGATATAAGCGTACACAGCCTCACTCCTCATAACTTCATTACATATTATTATATCATAAAGTCTGATGATTTTTTAACTGATGGTTTTGATTATGTTATAATAATTTTAGGACGTGATAAGGTGCTCAAACTTGAATATGTCAAGGAATTTGAAGCTGAATTAAAACAACTCTTAGCAATTGATAAAAAATACCTGCCCATTCAAAAACAATTGGCAGCTCTTTTGCGTGGACTAAATCCTTTTTTAACACAAATTGAAAAAAATCAAAAAGATTCTCAAAAGCATTTTATCGAAGAATCTCTTAAAATCAATCGTCATTATGCCGATAACATGGAAAACTATCAACGTTCTCTTCAGGTTTTGATTCAAAAAAATCAAGAAGAAATCGAGAAGAGCCAAAAGGAAAAGCATCAAAAAACACATGATCTCAACAATAACTTAAAAGTTCAACTTGAACAAATTGAAAATAAAGTGAATCAGCTTGAACTCGAAGCTAAAGAAAAGCTTGATAAAGCCGACCAAACGTTAAAGCGTGAACTTGGGCAAATCCAAAAAGTAATGGTTGATGCACGCAAAGTGTATCAAGAAGTTACACAGCATATCGAATCAGAAAAAAAGGAATCGACAGTCCTTTTCAAAAAGCGTTATGATGAACATATCAAAACGTATGAAGATAAAGAAATTGAAGTGAAACAAGCCATCGAAGAAAGACGCATCATGATTAAAGATGATAGCCAAAATGCATCTAAGGTCAATGATGAGTCCTACTTGGTTATTAAAAACACGTATTCACAACTTTCCATATCGCTTAATAAAAAGATTAATGAACTTAAGAAAAAATACCAATCAGCACTTGCCCAATTAGAAAAGGAACATGAGATAAAACTTGTCCCTATTTTAAAATCAATCGAAGACTTAAAAATAAGTTATCAGGAAGCACAAAAGAAGTCACTGCAGACATTTAATGAAAAGATGACCTCACTCAGTGTTATTTTTGACGTTCAAAAAAATGCCTATGAATCAAAAAAAGATCGTATCATACATGAGGGAAATGATCAGATTACGTTATTTAATTCAAAACTGTCAGCTTATCGTGAAACCACCCAAAAAGAAAAGCTCTTAAAATCACGTGAAATTCGTGATGAAATTAAATCGCTTGAAGATGAAAACGAAAAAGAAAAGAAAAATCGTGATTTATCAGTCATCTATAATCAATTTGATCAAGACTTAAACAAACAAATCATTAGAACCAATAAAGATATCTTAGTCAAGAAAAAAGAAACACAACGTAAACTTTATGAACTCGATCAAAAACATTTAAGAGAAATCAACGAATGGCGCTTGCAAAAGGTGCTTTTTGAGTATGAGAAAAAACAAGATTTCGCCAAAATTGATTTAAACTTCAATCATAATTTATCAGCTTCTGAACTGATGCAAAAATCAGAAGAACTTACCTATCAATTTCAAAAGGAAGTTCTTCTTCAACAGCACAACAAAGACCTTCTTCCCTTAGAATATCAGCTCTCTATCGGAGCTTCTATTCAGGAAAGAGAGTTAAATCTTCTCGCTAACGATGCACATGTCACGATTGCCAACTACAAACATTCTGAAGCACTTCTCGATTTTGAACTTAGAAAAGAAATAGCTCTACTCGAGTTAAAGAGAAACCAAGAAAAAGCACATTACGATGCCGATCTTAACGTTTTAAATGCTTCAACGCAACTTGAACTTGAAAAAGAAAAATTAAAACGTGATTTTATTCTTTCAGAACAAGAGTTAAGAATCGAACTTTCAAACCTTTTATTCAATAAACAGAAACAAGCTATTCAGCATGAATTAAACATTCAAAACAGCGACATTGATTTAGAAAGAGAACTTGTTTATTTAGAGAATAAACGCGTCTTAAATCATCTGAAGTTCGATGCACAAAAAGAAGAGACGAAACGCAACTTTATTGTAAGTGAAGGACGCTATAAGCATCAACAGCGCATGAGCAATGAAAAAGCAACCCGTCTTTTATCAACGTATAAAAATGAACTTGAACATAATCAAAATCGCATGGAAGATTTCTTTTCAATTGTGTATCGTTTTTATCAAACAGATCTCACATTTAAAAATACGTTAATTAATTTATATCATCTTCCTTCACATCCTGAAGTATTTAAAGGGATGATTGAATTGATTAAAAACCAATCTTCTAAAATGCTCGAATCATTTTTCATAATCGTAGAAATGTATCAAACCCTTGATCAAGAATTCTATTTAAAGAAGATTGAAGACTTAACGGGCTATAAATATATGCTCAAACATGAAGATACGATGAACTTTTACGCAACCGAATCAAGCAAGGTCAAAGATAAGAT
>JAVEQT010000079.1:0-5775 GCA_034007485.1 Acholeplasmataceae bacterium | reverse complement strand
ATAAAAAAAAGGAACTCCTGAAGAGCTCCTATTATACACAGTATAAGCGTATGATATCCTGGACGAACCTATCAATTAATTCTTTGTGATCTGCATTATGATAAATGGATGGTGCATGTACTTTCATGGTGAAAATGCCCATAATCATGGAAACAATGGAAGTTGCTACCAAGTAAGGATCACCTTTAAATTCACCTGTTTCAAGTTTTTTAACGAAATAGTCTTTCATATAATCGGTATAATCGATACTATTTGTAAACTTCAAACCTTCTTCATCAATTTCACGAATCTGAATTAAATACATTTTAATATTATTTTGTAAAAACATGTAATACGTATCGGTAAAAATTTGGATGTCTTTCTTGAGATCACCTGTGATCTCATGAGCGATTTTATCGACGATATTACCTTCAAAAGCAAAGTGTCTAATCACCGCTTGTAAAAGATTACTTTTCGATTTAAATATGCGAAAGAGGGTTAATTCATTGACCCCAGCAGCTTCTGCAATCTTTCTCGTTGATACACCTGAATATCCAGATTCAGAGAAGAGTTTGGTTGCTGCAAGGAGGATTTTTTTCTCGGTTGCTCTCATGTCAGTTCTCCTATGTAACTATTCTTATTTCATACTTCTATTATACCATTGATGACACATTTAGAACCATTTGTCAGTTTTTGTCAAGTTATCATCATTTTTATCATTGTGCAAGTGCGGATTCAATCTCGTGTGTTTCTGGATTGATGCGATAAAGTTCTGTTGTTCCGAAGTAAATCCAGTAATTGATGATTTGTATTTTTGCATCAGAAGCTACTGTATGAAGAAGTTCATAAGTCTTTGTTTCAAGGTCGATTTCATACAACCCACCATCGTTTATAACATAAAGATATTCCCCATTATAATTGAGACTGTGTGTGTTACCCGATGTTGTATCCATGATTTTAACTAAACCATCTGTTGGATTATAAAGATAAAGTGCTGTTTCTGATCCCTTCTCTAAAATGAGTGCATAAAATGGATTGTAATCATAATCCACATGATAGAGTAGAGATTCGAAGATGTCTGTCACATCATATGTAGCAAGATTAACAACAGTCGATTTCCCTATACCATTATAACTCATCACATATAAAGATAAAGCATCAATGGGTTTATAATACACTCTCGTTCCTGAAATATTCATTTGTTCATAACCATAACCTTGAATCGATGAAAGACTATCAGATGATATCAGATACCTTTGAAAGGCAACATAATCTTGTTCATACATAACCGTGTTATAAAGAAAACTCACCCAAGATTGTGTTGTCGATAAATAAATATTTTCTGTTTCAGAGAGTGTTTTAAATGTTTTTGCTGTTAAATCGTAGGAAATCAAATACCCATTTGAACTATCAATGAAATATAGAACATCGTCATTTAGATTAAGATATGTTGCTCTTCCACCTGAAGTCATGGTCAAGAGATTAGATGTTTCATCTGTTTCTGGATCATATGCATATATGTATGATCCTCGTGAAAAATAATGAAGATCGCGTACTGAATCATAAACGACATATCCCATGTTGTTGATATTCCCATTTGTATTACCATAATACCCTGAATATATAGGAAGTTCATCTGTTAATACATGTGATTGATCACTCATTTCTTCTTCCCATTTTGCATAAAGTGTGACATTGTTATTAATCGGTAGATCAAATGTATAAAGTTCTGTAAGTTCACTATCTAAATACCAGCCGCTAAAGGTAAAACCCTCTTTTGTTGGATCATTTGGTCTAATGATGGATGACTGTTCAACTGTTCTAGAAATGGGATTTACAGTTGACCCTCCATTTGTATCAAATGTCATAGTGTAAACAATAGGTGTCCATTTGGCATATAAAGTCCCACCATTCATGCGTTCTGTAGCAAAGTTAAATGACACTATTAATGACTCATCTTTATACCATCCAGCAAATATATAATGTTCTTTCGTCGGATTATCTGGAACATCTAATGCATAGGTTAAATCTCCAAATGTGAGTGGTTCTATTGGAGTACCACCATTGGTTTCAAATGTAATGGTATATGTGATATAAACCCATCTAGCTACAACAAATACTTTTCCATCCTTAATTTGACTTAAGTCATACTTTTCAGTAAAAAGGGTCGTAAAAGTTTCATCATCAATATACCACCCTAAAAAGCTGTAGCCTGGTTTTGTCGGTGTAGGTAATGTATATGAGTCACCTATCGCAATTTTCATGTCAGGGACAAACTCTCCACCAGATACATTAAACAAAATGGTGACTTCATTACTTTTTTGACATGAAGACAACATGAAAACACTCAAAATGAGTACAAAAAGAAAGAAAAACCTTTGTTTTCTAGAAAACACGATATGACCCCCTTTAATGTTTATATATCTATAATATAACACAGGACATATAAAAAAGATGAGTTGTCCCCATCTTTTATCATTCAATCTTTTATATTTGATTAGATACTTTATTATTGATGTAAATCAAAACGACAATCCATGCCCCAACGGTTGCGAAGATAAAGAAATAGACAATCGATAGTTGCGAGATAATAACACCTGCAAGCATCGAACCAATCGGAATTAAGGCTTGTGATAAGACATTCATCACAGAACTTACTTTACCTAGCTGTTTAGGTTCTACATTTCTTTGAATCACTAAACTCATGGGGATGTTGAAATTCATAATCATGAACCCAATCATAAACATAGAAACGTTAAACCAATCAGTGTCAGATCGATATTGATCCAGTTCATGTAATATGAAATCATAACAAGTGAAATCATACTTACAACAATGACAGCACCTAAAATAGCACCTTTAAATTGCTTGCTGTAGCTATCTTTGGTACGCTGAGTTGATAACATCAATGCCATAATGATGGATGAAACAGAAAATGATACAGAGATAATGGAGTACCATGTTTCTCTTGTTAAAAAGGAGTCCCATAAATAAATTTGTTCTCCACCCAATCCAAATTCGACAAAATAAGGAATCGCGTTAGAGAATATAGGACTAAAGAATAAGTTAATACCTAACGCCATCATGATCGTTGCTAGAATAGGTTTAGCTTTAAAAAGATATCTTATTCCTGACTTCATATCATCAAGAACGACACGGAATGTAATATTCTCACCTTCTGTCGTATGTACTTTGTGATCATATCTGATAAACATTTCAGAAATGGCACTAAAGATATAACCTATCGCATTAATAACAAAGATCCAAAAAATACCAAATGTTGCAAAAATGATACCACCTAAGATTAATCCGATAATATTTTGTAAATTACCAGATCCTTGCATATAAGCTGATGCCTGTTGTAGTTCTTCATCTTTAACGATAAATCGAAGTAATGAACCACTCGCTGGATTAAATAACGATGAGTTCAATCCTAAAATAAAATTCATCGCAAACAAGATAATAAGCAAAGTACCGGCTTGGTCTATAAATAGAATAGCTAAACTCACTAAACCAATGGTTATCCCTCTGATGTAATCTGTGAGATACATGATTCTAACTTTATTTAGCTTATCAGCAAGAACTCCCCCAAAAGGCATACCTACTAATAAGATAAGACCTGATAACGCTAAGTAAGCCGCTTGTATCAAAGCTGCTTGTTCTTTTCCATAAGCAGCATCTGCAATTCTTAAGATATATAAGCTAATCGCAAAGTTAAAAAGGACGTGAGCGATATTAGATACCATCACGCCCGCAAATAAAAGATTGAAATTCTTATTTTTGAAAATATTGACTTTAACTTTTTCTTCCATGAGTGCCCCCTCAATAGACAGTTTCTAAATTATTTTACACCCATATATAATTATTTATCAATATTACAATGCGATTTTTTTCTTTGCGTTCTTATATTCATACATTTCTTTATCAGCCTTATGAATCAGATCTGTTTGGTTCATTTCATCTGATAAAACGACTGAAGATCCCAAAGATAATCCAAAATGATAAGGGGTTGCTTCTTCAAAAGCTTTTGTTAATGATTCAACAAGTTGCTTCTTAATGAGGTACATATCATGATCAACATTTTGATAAAGACATGCAAATTCATCGCCACCAATACGGTAACATTCCCCCATATCAGCAAACGCTTGACGTGCTATTTCATAAGCTTTTTTAATTGCTTCATCACCGACGACATGGCCGTGTTCATCATTGATTTTCTTTAAGCCATCCAAATCAAACAAAATAAGTCTTAAATCCTTTTTCTTGATGGGATCTTTAAATAATGCATCTAAGTCTCTTTCAAACGCTAGTCTGTTTTGTCCTTGTGTGACATGGTCCATATAAGCTAGTTTTTCATAGACTTCTGTTTGATAACTGATCTTCAAGCGTTCAACTAAAAACTTAACGTAATTGAAAAGCAGATAAAACATGAGAACAACAATACCAATCGATATATATAATGATGTATTTTCAAATCTACCCAAAAGGAAGTTTAAAAACTCAAAAAATCCAAAGATAATGAGGGAAATAAAGATTCTAATGAATTTTAGGGCTGTTTGATTTTCCAATTTCTTATATTCTAAAACAAGCGTGACAGATGCGACTACAATCCCTACAGCAAGCCATATTTGAGAGAATATGACCGATTCAAAATAATCCATGATTCCAGTTAGGTATAAGATATTAATAACAAGGAAATGAAACATATAGATGTAATTCATGATGGTTAATGGTTTCTTGTACTTAATTAAGATATATTCTTTTAAATAGATCACCATGGGTATAGCAAACAGTGGTAATGTTAAATATGCTAGAGAACCAATTAAAAGTTCACTTCCTGTAAAAAATTGAAGCATGCGTGACTCAGCAATCATCCATAAAGCTAAAATGAAGGAAAACAATCCTGTATACGCATACCCTTTGTCTTGATTTTTACTCATGATAAAATGTGAAATCATGACAATCAACCCCATCAATAAAACGGTTAAACCGATAAAAAGACGTAGTCCATAGGTATCAAACAAATAATTGTAATGCATCGCTTCAGTACCATAAAAGACTTCATTGATTTGTCCTGACATCGCCTGATAAGGTGATGATAGTTCAATGGCTAACGTTTGACCATCGATATGTCTTGGTAATGTGATGAAATGCCATGTTGAAGCATAGGGTTCATCGAGTGAATCCCCATAGGTCTTCTCATAGATTAAAACATTATCTAGATAGATATGAATATCCTGAAGGGATGTTCTAATCATTAAGACTTTAGGTTCATGAAAATCGAAATCTAATTCATGTTCAATTCGATAAGTCGTATCTTTTTTAACATCAAGTGTTGCAGGTAAACTGATGGTTTCATTTTCATAAATCCATCCATCTTTGAGTGTATTGGGTTGATCGATTGTTATCTTTTGACTTGATCCGTTGATAAAAAAGAATGTCATAAACACGATCAGTACTAAAAGAAATATGAGATAAGGTTTATATGCTTTCATAATCAAACCTCCCTGCTTTTCTATCTATATTATACATTAAAACCTATTTTTATTTTAATATCAAAGGATATGTAAAAAAAACACCTTAAACAAGATGTTTAAGATGCTATAACTAGATAAATGAGGAATAAACGTTGATTTTGCCGCCCTTGATGCGGTTTAATACATATTTCTTATCAAATTGTTGGATATAGACTTCTTCATCTATGGAAAGATCATCAGTTTCATAGATCAAGATACGCGTGATATCAAAGGCACGAAAGCTATCGATTGAAATTTTTGAAGTCATCACTGCACCAAA
>JAVEQT010000012.1:0-28226 GCA_034007485.1 Acholeplasmataceae bacterium | reverse complement strand
AAACCATGAATCTTACGATTGAAATCATGAAGGGCTTCTTTTAACGTTTCTGTGACATAGGGTGGGAAAAGTTCTTTAAGTTCAGCAAACTGATATCCAGGACGATAGGATGGTGTGACACTTCCTAGTTGAGTCGATTTTTGATCGTTTAGAAAGTCACCAACGAGTTGAATCGGTGCGTTATAATTAGATCCTCCAAGAATGAATGCTATTTGTTCAATTCGTCTTTGAAAGGAAACACCTGCTAAAGGATGATCAGAACCAAAATCTGATGGATTGACATTAACTAAGAGTGCAGCATTGGAGTTCTCATAATCTCTTTTTGATTCACTCATGCCATTGGTGACAACACCACCTTCTTCAGATGATGCACACATGACCCATCCACCAGGGCACATGCAGAAAGTATATGCTGTTCTTTCATTTGATCCATGATAATTGAGTTTATAGTCTGCAGCACCTAGTTGTGGTAAAGATGCAAATTTGCCGTATTGTGATTCATTGATAAAGATCTGTGGGTGTTCGATGCGAACACCGACAGAAAAAGCTTTTTGCGTGATGTTCATCTTCTCTTGATAAAGGAGTTCAAAAGTGCCTCTTGCGCTATGTCCAATACCTAAAAGACAGACACTCGTTTTGATTTCTTCTTGATCGTTGATGATAACACCTTGTATTGTGTTGTCTTTTGTTATAAGCTTCGTTACTTTGGCATTAAATCTGATCTGTCCACCTAAAGAAATGATTTCTTCTCTTAAGTTTTTAACAACGATCTTTAAGATATCTGTTCCTACGTGAGGTTTATTGATGTATAAGATTTCGGGTTGTGCACCATGTGTAACAAGAGATTCTAAGACATAACGACATCTGATGTCATTAATGAGGGTTGTTAGTTTCCCATCAGAAAATGTCCCTGCACCACCTTCACCAAATAAGATGGTAGATCCTTCGTTGTATTGTCCTGTTTGATAGAAACGTTCAACATTTCGTGATCTTTGATCAACATCATATCCTCTTTCTAGTACAATGGGACGGTAACCTCTTCTTGCAAGCAATAAAGCAGCAAACATCCCTGAAGGACCAAAACCAATAACAACAGGGGGATTGGATAAGAGATTATCTCCAGAGGGTATTTCTTGATAAGTTAAAACAGGGGCGATAGATAACCCCTTGATTTTTTTATTTAAGTATATATTCTCATTGATTAAGTTGAGATCAACACTGTAAACGAAATAGATTTGATCTTTTTTACGTGCATCAATGGCTTTCTTAAAGATAGAAAAAGATATGACATCTTTATCATGAATGCGATAGTTATAATTGATGTATTTTATAAGATTTTCTTTTTCTATAGCTAATGTTGGAGCTTTACTTACTTCAAGTTTTATATCAGTTATTCTAATCATGTGACACCAGCCTTTTTTGTAACACCTCAATCATACATGATTTGTGTTGTAAAAACAATTACTGATGACTAAAAGTATAATTATCATTTATTATTTATTATTTATTTAATCATCAAGATCTGATTACTCTAGTCTAAATATTTTTGAGACTTTACTAATGAGGTTTCACATGCAATTTTCACTATATAAACATGTGAATATTATAAGAAATGATATATCATATAGTGGAAATGATCTTTTTTAAGTATAAATAATGCTTCATTCCTTATATATGAGAAAATCGCCATATTACTGGCGATTTTCTATCCGGACTACACCGGATTTCTCTATAACGATATCTTACCACTTACTATTTTTTATGTCAATAGATTAGATTTAAATAGTTTATCACTTTCGGTTCATTCGATATTATTTGCAGATGCTCTATGTTTCTTATACCCAAACCTACACGGATTTTTTCAAAAGCTACTTCACCAATTACAGTTCTCATTTGGTTTAACTCAGCAGTTAAAGTTCCAATCAATTTATTGTAGTCTCGCTTAGTGTTAACATATTTAAGAAATATTAACAAATCAATTATTTGCTTATTTCTTCTTTTTTGATATGCATTTGAGAGTTTTTTGTGATACTTTGTAATAATTGCTTTATTGTCATCTTCAATAAACATGATACGCTCATTGTGAGCACATGCATTTCTGATTTTACGCATCCAGTTGAGAGCTCCAAATAATACTTTGAAATCATTATTACAAGAATCATATTCCATTTCAAAAAGTTCAGATATTTTAATTTTTACATTTTTACAAGAATAATCTAAAAATTTTGTGAATGTCGTCATTTTGATGACTTTAATCATAATCCAAGTAGGAATCTCATAGTCTTTCGAAGCATAATGATTAATGTAACTATTATTACTTCTTTTAGAGGATTCGATTTCATCTTTGATATCAGAGATTAATTTTTTGATTAAATCAGGTTCAACTCTCGGGTCATAACCACTCACCGAATACCAATTCCCACCATCTTTATTACAATAATCAAAGAAATATGACGAAATATTTCTTATCTCCTCTTCAACATGGGTTATATTTTTCAAGAGAATTGTACTTAAACGTCGATCAAACCTAAATACTTGTGATAATTTGTGTATAGAAGTTTCTGGATAATATACATGTGTTCCATCTGGTAGAATTCTTGAGACAAAGGGTTTTTTATAGCCGTTCACTAAGTTAAAATATCCTTTTTTAATAAGGATTTTCTTCTCTTCATTACTCTCACAACTTATACCTTTAACTTGAAGTCTTTCAAGTTGCTCTTTGAATGTTAAAAACGGTTTGTCCATATAAAAATATTATCTCCTTAAACTTTTTCAGATTCTAACCACAAAATATTAACTATTTTTCGCTTCATTCGCCAGACAAATATTGAAGTAAAAGCATCCCCACTTGTATTATCTTCAATGTAGAACATATATTTGATTCAATGATACATCATTTTATTCCTTCTGTCTACATTCAAGTAAAGATAAAATCTCTTTTAAATCATTTTCATAAACTATATCTAAATGGAAAAAACTCATTAAGAGTTTGGGTTATAGTTGATGTTCATTATGTTCACAATATGCTATCTATATTGATGTAACTATGACATGATAAACTCTTTTTATTTCGTTTTTTAGTGTATTAATACTTATG
Organism: Acholeplasmataceae bacterium; assembly: GCA_034007485.1. Lineage (GTDB taxonomy): Bacteria > Bacillota_I > Bacilli_A > Acholeplasmatales > Acholeplasmataceae > Peloplasma. The sequence goes on along the minus strand of JAVEQT010000012.1, from coordinate 25,129 downwards.
CCATATGTGCAACACAATGCAAGGTGGAAAAAGAATGCAACACTTTGCACAAAAATAACCCACTAGTGGACTAATGGGTTTAAATGGGGATATTCTGGGATTTGTATAGAAAAGTGCGTAACTAGGGGATTTTATGCTAGAGACGCACTTTGTTTTTATGTAGAGATCTATTGTTAAGGTTGATTTGTAAAAATCTAGAATTACTCATTTTATTTAAAGTTGAAATTCGAGCCGCATATGTGCAACACTTTGCTAAGGTCATTAATTATTAAATGACTTGTAGTATTCAAATGAATATGTGGTTTTTCCAACTTCAATACCATCCGAAAAAAACCTCAATTCAATCTCTCTAAGTTTTCTATCGATAATGTAAAGTATACCCAATTCATAATCTGAAACAGTCTCTAAATCAATACTTCCCTCCCAATGGAAATTATTCGATTGTTTATTTGTAAGTGCCATCAGTCTGTCTGCATCAGATTTAATCTTTTCTAAATCGCTACCTCTTTTTTTCATCTCAATAGCAATCAGATTATCCTTGGGCTTTTCTCCTCGGCTATGAACTATAAGGTCACAAACTACAGTAACCTTAGCTTCACGTGATGTTCCTCTTTCAGTTAGTACAGCTTTGATTTTATCCCCGTTTCTATTGTATTCAGTGTCAACATAATAATCTCTAAATAGAGTATTTTCTAAGTGCTTTTCCAATTGACTTTTTAAAGATGCACATAAACTTCTTTCACTTACATCTCTTATAATATTGATTTCATCTTTAATTAAAAAATCCCGATTTGCACGATAAAATACTGATAATAATTCATTCTTTATTGCATAGTCCATCTAGATTTCTCCTAATTCAAGTCTTTATGATTTAACACATAGAAATATTATATGATTCATAATCCATAATATTTATTTGGTAACTTCATGCATTTCCTAGTATTATCAATCTCTAATTTTGAGTTGTTTCGATTCTTATTAGCTTGACTAATGCAATCATCAATTTGATCGAATAAGCTTGCATTTTGAACTAATACAGTGTATTTTTCATTATCTGACAATCTTGGTGGAAATGTCTCATAGTTTATATCATAAATCGTGTCTTGTCTAGTCTCTAACAAAACAGTAATAATTCCAAGTCTTTTGCCTACACCCCCTTTTAATGCTTGATGAATCTCATAATCAACATGTGGACGTGTGTAAGTTTCTTTTCCGACAATACATAATAAAATCTGGCAATCAGACATTTTCGACAAAATAAATTTACTTATTTCTTCATTATGCCATCCAGTAAAATCTACATCTTCAGGAACCGAGTAGTAACTTACTCCTAGTTCACTTAACTTTGACTTTATTTTTTTCACGTGTTTCGTATCTGCAAGATGGTAACTAATAAATAATTTCATGATCCTACCTCACACAAAAATAATCGCTAATAATCCACCTATAAGAATTGGCACATACAATAGGATGATTGATGGTGATTTAAAACCAATCAGAGGTGACACTTTTAGCCCATGATATTTTGCATCTGACTTTACATCTTCATCATTAAATGACATTCGAAAGTCAATTTCTTCTTCTCTAAAACCTCTAACCTTATCGAATAAGTTGCGAAAACTTTTCTCTAACATATAATAGTATAAATCCAACATCATAAACAAAGCAGCAATAATTAATGCCAATATGAGTGCAACTTTGACTTGATTACCACTATTAATACTAAATCCCAATGTGATTGTAATTGTTATGAGTGAAACTGTCCATGATTTGATTGTATTTGAATAACCAGACAGTCTACCAATCACTTCTTGTATTAGTTTTAAGTGCTCGATTTTATTCATTTGTTCCTCCTAATATTCGTCTATTCCTAACATTACACATTTTTAAGTTGTTGCATTTGTGAAAACATATTTCTCTCCACGTCTCTACATTTTCTTCAATGTCTATATATATTTTGTATATTCGTGTAATGAACAGCTCAAAATTACTTGAATCTTTTTAAGTAAAAGTTGTTGTATAATGTGATTTATATAGTATAATATTACTGAACTAACTTGTGCAGGGTTAAAGCTGGGTTACCGAATGGTAGTAGGCGAAAGCCAAGAATTCCTTTGCTCCTAGGGTTAGTTCTTTTTTTATTTTAGTGCTTCTTTTATCTTTTTGAACATGTCGGGATCATTACATATGTCATCAATAATCTTCTGTGTTAACTCATATGAATAGGTATACGACCAATTTTCTCCTAATTTATGTTTATATGCAAATTCAGGAACATCTTTCATTTTAAAATGCTTGTTATAAAGATTAAAAGCATATGTTGTAAAATGCGTTTTAGCCCCATCACTAACCGGTGTAATTTGAATGTTTTGTTTAGTTAGTTCTTGATTGACATAAGCAAGCACTTGCTTATTAGATAAAGGATGCGTTAGGCTGGAATCAACCGCTTTATGAACCACTTTAAGTTCTGCATCTTTTGGAGATGTTTTTGAGATTTTAAAATCAGCATCACTTATATTTTTAACTTGTTTAACTGCTATTTGATAAGTAATAGCCATTGTTTGAGGAACAATATCGTTGTTACTTGTCTCAACCAATATATGATCAATGTACTTCTTGGTTGCTTCATATTTAGCTTTAATTTCTTTGTTATACTTGTGAATAATTTGAATTGAATCTTGAGGGGAAGGCAAAAACATAGTAATGTAATTTGTTGGTAATTTATCGTTGATGCTAATATCAAAGTACTGATGCAACTTATTGCTGAAGTTCACGACACAGGCCATGAAAATATCATTAAACATAATTGCATATTCAGGAACAATCAAGTGGTTTGCCATGTTTCTTAAACCAACAACTGCTTCTAAATTAATCCGAATAGGATCTTTCGAGTTAGTCATAATCTTTTTAATCGCATCAGTTAGTGAAATAGTTCTATTGATATTTTTTTTATTATAATGTATTGGTAATTCATTTTTTATCATGTAAGCTTTTAACATCAGTTCCCAAGCGTTACAAATGAAAAAAGTAAAGCCTTCGACTTTATATTTGATTGTGGGTTTGTTATATATTTCAATAGCCAGGAGAAAAGCCTCTTGGCTTTTTTCTAACATAACATTTATTAATTTTTCGTTCTCTTTTTTTACAGTCATTTGTCCCACCCCAATACTTGTCTTTATTTATTATTATACTTTATTATAAGTTTATTTATTCATTTAAGTTGAAATATCAAGAGTCAGCATCATTTATATTTGTGCTACATATTAAGAATGCTCAACGCTATAGAGCAAAATCAATATTACCGTAATTCCACACGCGCGTGTAGGGGGTGAAAGTGTTTTGTAGAAAAACTTCCACTTTTTGGCTTAATAGAGAGATTTGATTTAAACCTCAGTTTCAAAATCACGATTTTCAAAAAATGGTGCCACGTATTTTAGATGTGGGGTTTGCGGTCGTGAAAATTTTGTTAATGAAAACTGACCGGGGGGGTATCAAACATTAATTAATTGGTTTATGGCTTTCTTCATAAAGCTCTCTAGTCTCTATGGGTGTATGACCATTGTTTTCATACATCCTGGTATTGTTATGAAGAATCATGGTAAGTCCAACAAATAAGTTTAATTGAACTTCATCTTTAAACTGATAACCTCTTTTATTAATATAGCCCATATAATCAGAAGGCTTTCCACCCATGATGATTTGATCATGTATTTCTAGCACATCATAGCGTATATCATCTATTTTCTTAATCGCTACCAATTTATTCGCTATGATGAACTTCTCTAGGTCTAATAGAGGTTTCATCGGTTCGACGTACTCATCATCTTCATATTTAAGAAACTCTTCCTTAGAGGGAAAATAGCGTGGTTTATTGGACTGTGCTAAAAGCATATCTTTAGCAACCCTGACATCCTTACTATCATTTAAATAGAAATAACCATTAGCAAGTATTCCTTGTTTAAAGGATAAGTCAATCTCATCGATGCTTGATAAAAGTTCAAGTAAAGGGATTGCTTCTTCTTTGGATAGGGATTCTTTCTCATAATGATTTAATGCCGAAATGAAGTCTTCTAGTTTAATCACTCCATACAGATTAATAGCTGCAAAAGCATACCTTTTGATGAGGATAAGTCGATTGGGTTTTTGATTGGTTGATTTATTTGCCATTTGACATTCTCTTCTTTCTAAGTTCAATTAAAACATAGATAGCATTTGGTATTAACATGCTGAGTATAAAGATAATAATCACTCCAACTTCATAGATCATAGTGGTCCTCTTTCCATTGCCGTTCACTGTGATATTTGCTATGTGAACGGCATAACGCTTTTTTGTCCTATAAAGAGTATATAAAAGGTAGTCTGTGTCCTTCAAAGGGTGTGTTCGTGTTGCCGTTCACATACATTATGGAACTTATTAAGAAATGTTAAATTTACTCATCACTATCGTGTGCATTTAATGCTAGAGATTCTATTTCTAAAGCGATAGATTTTTCATCCACAAGATTTTTAGCTTTATCAAATTGGCTAACTAAATTTTTCGAAGTTATATCAATATCTTTGATATCATCAACTAATTTCTCAACACGATTTTTATGAATATCCCATCTTTTTGAAAACAATACGAACTGTTTTCCAAGATCATCAATCAAATTTAGTATTTCATCAGCATTATTTCTTAAGTGATAATCTCTTAAGATGAATTGCAGTATTTGAATAATAGTAATAATCAAACTAGGAGAGGCAATAATAATCTTTTGTTTCCGTGATTCTTCAACGATATCAGGAAATTCTTTAAATATATCTATAAAGACTGCTTCTGCAGGAACAAACATGATTGCATATGGAGCGGTTTTCCCGTCCACAATGTATTTTGTAACTTCTTTTATTCTTGCTTTAATATCATTTCTAAATCTCTTTTTAGCTTCATTCTTTTCTTCAATGCTGATAGTTTCATCTAACATAGGAAGGTAATTCACATATGGAAATTTTGCATCTATAGATAGAGGCAAAGTTCCATGATCTGTTGAGATATTAAAGAGAAAATCAACAATTACATTCTTCTTTTCACCCAAATCATCTTTCAATTGTTTCACACTAAACTCTTTTGTGAAATCAACTTGTGTCCGATAGAAATAATTGTTTGATGGATCACCAAATATTGAAGTTAATATTTGCTCAAGAACATCTTCACCAAAATTACCTCTTGATTTTTGATTGCTCAGGATGTTATTAAACTTATTTATTTCTTTGCGAAGCTCTTCTATTTGTCTTGTTGAAGCTTCAATAGATGCAGTTTTTTCAATAAACTCATGAATTGCTTTCTCATTTTTTTCAAATCCTTGCTCAAGCGACTTTTGAACCTGTTCCTTAAGTGTTTGAATTTGACTCGTGATTTGTTCTTGTGTTTTGACATTCTGCTGATTAATATTTGTATTATTCTTTTGGTTTGTATCATTGATTTCTGACAAGATTTTGGACTTTAATTCATTAAGGTCTTTTGTTGTTTGAGCGACTAAATCTTTTATACTAGTTGAGTTTTGTTGCTTAACTTCCGATGATTCTTTATTGAAGTTTAGTTGCAAATCAGTCAATTTTGTTTTGGTTTCTTCAAGAAACTTGTATAAGTCTGTTTGGTTATGCTTTTGTGCTTCACTCATTCCGTTTGTTACAGCATCTTTTAAAACTTGTATTTCATTGTTTTGTGTCTTAACACTCTCAATAAAATCCTTTAAAGAATTGACTCTACTTTCTTCAAACAACCCTCTTACGTCATCTTTAAAAGAAGATTTCTGATTATCTTTCTTCTTATCCAATATTAAAAAAATCAACAATCCAATCATTATTAATAACAGGATAGTTGCAACAATTAACAAAGTATCAGTCATAAATAAACCTCCCAAGAGAATATTGTTGATATTAGATAAAACATTATTGATTAATTATTTGAACATGATCTAGGCACAAAAACATATGTATAATTACAGCTATTTCGATTCTTTTCTTATTCTTTCAAACACTAATGGTAGTAATTTCTCCATTACAACTTTTTTAAAATCATCATCTTGACCCAACTTATCGAAGAAGTTGTTATTTTCTTCGATACGATCGATTAGCATATTGTCAAAATAGTCTTTATAAATCAATTCAAAAGATTTGATGTCGTTATTTTGTCCAAATGATTTAAGTTCAGAATTCTTTGTAAGATCTTCGACAAACTGCAATAGAACTTTATCCATTTCACTAAAATGCGTACCAAAAGCTAGATTAATGTCATCAAGTATTCTTGATAACTTGTCTTTTTTCTTTTCTTTTCCAACAATACCACCTTGAATTGGAACAACCCCTCCTTGATTCTCATTAAGTTGAATAGATCCTGTAAAAGTTTGTTCGTTCTTGTAGTATTCGAGTACTAGTTTGTCATCAAGAATAATTTTACTTGAATCTCTTGGTAACAACATACGTAAAAATTTTAGAAAGTTATAATACTCATGAAGTTTTTTGTCCAATAATCTTTCTACATTGGTGATGAAAGAATAAACTCTTAAAAATGAGGAAACTCCACTCTTAAATTCGCTCTTTTTTATGTCTTCCAACTGATTATATCTATCTATTGCAGGTCTTAAGTAATTAGAAAATTTGGACGCATTCTTTTCATCTCGACTAAAATAAACCGCATTAAAACCTTCAATTTCTTCAGTACGATAAATCTGCATATTATCAAGTTGGTTCTTAATATCATACATTACGTTAGGACTTGTTTCATTCTCAAGTATTGTTGCTTCGAAATATGGTTGGAATGATTTTTTGATTTCCTCTACATTATTTATAAAGTCAAGAATAAAGGTATCTTCTTTGCCTTTAGCGATTCGATTTAGGCGTGATAGTGTTTGTACAGCTTTAACACCAGTTAGTCTCTTATCAACAAACATCGTATGAAGTAAGGGTTCATCAAATCCAGTTTGATATTTTTCTGCAACAATTAAACAGTTAAAGTGTTTTTCAAACTCTCTTGGAAGTTGTGTTTCACTAATTACTCTTCCCTCTTTAGTTTTGTTTATTCCTTGCTCAGTATATTCAAATCCTTGGTCTTCCACAACACCAGAAAAAGCTACTAAAATATCTAGTCCTTTGAGTTGTTTTTCATTAATTTGTTTTGCGAATTCATAGTAGTATCTAACGGCAGATAATCTTGATGAAGTCACAACCATTGCTTTAGCTCTTCCACCAATTTTATTCTTGGTTATATGATTGAAATGATCTAGCATGATGGCAGTTTTTTGTGAAATGTTATATGGATGCAAAGATTGATACTTTAACACTTCTTTTGCAGCACTTTTAATTTCCATCTCAGGGTCATCTGAAACAGATTTAGCAATCTTAAAATAGGTATCATATGTCATGTAGTTTTTTAGCACGTCTAGAATGAATCTTTCTTCAATCGCTTGTTTCATCGAGTAAACATGAAAGGGACGGTATTTTCTTTTTCCATCTTCTTCATAAGGTACACCAAATAATTGAAGTGTTTTATTTTTTGGTGTTGCTGTGAATGCAAAGAATGAAAGATTGCTATGACTTCCTTGAGAGACAATTTCAAGTGTTTCTAAGTCATCTTTTAGTTTTTCTTCTTCTATTTCTTGTAATTCGGCGTAATATTTAAGTGTTTCATCAATATTTGCCAATCCTTGTTTCAGCGCTTTTGCGGTCTCTCCTGTTTGGCTTTGATGAGCCTCATCCACAATTACAGCAAAGTTTCTATTATTTTGAATAATATCCTGATAGATATTCGGAAATTTTTGGATAGTTGTAATAATAATTTGTTTCCCATCATTGATTGCCTTGAGTAGGTCTTTTGATGTTTTTCCTTTATCAATCTTAACTACAACCCCTGGTGTATGATCAAACTGATAAATTGTACTTTGTAATTGAGAATCCAAAACCTTTCTATCAGTGACAACGATGATTGTGCTAAATAGTTTTTGATCGTTTTTATGAAGTGTTGATAAGCGATGGGCTAACCAAGCAATTGAGTTAGATTTACCGCTACCAGCAGAATGTTCAATAAGATAATTTTTCCCACTTCCACTAACAGTAACATCATCTATAATCTTTGAAACAACATCAAGTTGATGATACCTAGGAAATATGATGTGTTCCTTTTCGATTTCTCCTGTTTCCTCATTAATATCTTGTTGATAATGCACAAATCGATTAAGAATGTTTAGCAAGTTATCCTTAGTTAGAACATGATGCCACAAATAAGATGTATCATAATCTATAAGATTTACTGGATTACCTGCACCACCTACATTACCTGCACCGTTACTTCCTTGATTGAATGGAAGAAAACGAGTTGACTCGTCTTCGAGTCTAGTGGTCATGTACGCATTATTAGTATCTACTGCAAAATGAACCAGGGTTCTTCGTTTGAACTCGAAAATTGGTTCTCTTGAATCTCTATCATTTCTATATTGAGCGATAGCATTTTCATAATTTTGTCCTGTATACTCATTCTTGAATTCAATGGTAACTAGAGGTATTCCATTGACAAATAAAACGGTATCTAGTGATAAATCTTTATTTCGATTAGAGTAGTGAAGTTGTCTTGCAATATAAAAAACATTGGAATCGTATTGGAAAGTGAGTTCAGCATTCATAGAAGTATTTGGAGTGAAACGAACTAGTCTAAATTCAACTCCACGATCAGTTATCCCTTTTCTCAATACATCAATTATTCCCCGACGCTTGATTTCTTGAATAGTTCTATCCATGAATGCTTTTTCTGCTGTTGATGGATAGTTATTCATATGGACTTTCCAGGCTTTAGGTTGAGAGGTTTTAACATACTCAATGAGAGCATCTTCAACTAAGGCAGATTGAGTATTATAACTAATCAATTTTGTCGCTGGATGCAAGGATTGAGTGTGTCTGTCTCTTACCGAAATATAACCATCTTCAATCAAAGCACTTTCACAAGCCTCTTCAATTCTTATTTCTAGATGTTTATTCATCGGATAAAACCTCCTTTATTTTCAATATCTCATATTCGTTATTCTCGTGAATAAATGAAATTCTGTAACTAAATTGATTTCCTTCGACATCAAACACATATAAGAATGCATCCTTACAAGTGCTCAAATCTCTTTCAAATAAAACTGAAACTTCTATAACTTTACTTTTTTCAATAACATTTTCGAATTCTGGGACTAAGCTAATATCATCAATTGTTAGTTTGTTAATAATTAATTCCGATTTTTCAGAGTTTCTGATTGCTCCAAGAATAACAAAACTCCCTTTTCGACTTTTATCTTCTGGAACGAATCCCATACGAATAGTTGATTCGTTCGTATAGTTTACATTGTTATATCTCACTGCATAGAAAAGAGGTTTTATTCCCTTTAAATAATTCAATCTATTAGTATTATGATTTTCTTTTATTGTCCAAGCAATACCCACGAGAGTAATCATACCTCCATAAACTGCACTAACCACTGTTAGCAAAATCGTCTGCAGTCTTTGATCAGGCACTATGTATATTAAGTAAATGGTAATACCAATTCCTAAGATAAAATCTTGCAGCAAAAACAATTTATTTCTTTTTTTATTAGCTAGAAAACTGAAGGCTAAATTATAGAAAACAATCAACATCGATAGTCCGCCAAAGATAAACACCCAAGTCATCCATTGTTTAACACTTGAGATGAAGAATAAATCAATGAACCACCAAAAAAAGATGGCTTTAGAAATATTTATATGACTATTTTTTATTTGATCATCTGTTAAAATCAAGTTCTTTCGGTTGTAAGACAATATATTAATAGCTGTAAAAGGAATACCAATTGCTATTAGAATGAATGTTGCCCAATACCAATCAAATCCGGTATCGTAATAATTAATAACAAATGCACTGGTGAAAAAGATAACAATAAGAAACCAGCTACGATCACTAATAAATGTAATTAAACTGTGTTGTTTTGTTTTTTCTTTTAGTAGAGTGCTGTGTACGATGATTAATGTGGCTGATAAATACCAAGCTATTTGAGATAGTAAAGGATTAAACTTGCCCTGCAAAAATGGGAGCACAACAAAAACTACAAAGGCTGACAAACCTAAGATTGAATAGAAAACGTTCCAAACTGTCTTCAAAACTTTTCGCTCTGCCATTTATACCTCTTTCTTGCCCGTTACACATTCATATATATATGACTTTTTATACTCATTAAGTTTTTCTATTTTTCGTTTTTTTATTTCAACAAGTGCATCAATTGCTTGTGTTTTTTTATCGAGATATTCACATATCATCTTTTGTACATCAAGAGGAGGTAATAAATAATAGCAATTTTTAAGCATTTTTTGACTAATACTATATACTTTGATTCCAACAACAGCGCTTCTAACTTGTGCTCTCCAGTAATCTGAAAAGAATAGATATTGTAGATAGTTATTACTAATTCTATCGTCATTATTTCTTATGATAATTGAGTGATAACCCGCGAAAACATCACCACCTTCATTCATAGAAAAGTCACCAGATCCCTGAATATCTTCTGAAGTATCAGCGAAGATGAAATCGCCTTTTTTTAAAATAGATTGACCATTAGTACCTAAGTATGATTCATCAACACATTTTAGATAATCTTTTTCAGAATTAAACCTTATTGGATACTTGGAGTGGACTTCACCATAACTTATAGTTTTTATGCCTACTTCACGTAAGTCTTCTTTTGTTATTGTCAGTCCTTTTCCAAAAGTAAAACTATGCTTTAGCTTTTCTATTGTCCAATTTTCAGGTATTTTGTCAATCCATTCAATGTCAATATCCTTCATTGTTAAATCATCAAATAAACCCTTTATAACGGCATTAGAAATTAGTGATTGTTTGTACTGTATGATTTTTTCGATTTGTTGGTCTTGTACTTTAATTAGTCTATCAACTTGAGGAATTCTCTTATCTAATATTGAAGAAATATAAATTTGTTCGTTACTACTCGGGATTGGAAGTGGAATACTTGACATTTCTTTCCAATTAGTAGTCCAAAGATCCATTACAATTCCGTGCCCCCATCTAAAAAACTCTTCTGCAAAACCATAATTATTAAGTAAATATCCAATATAATTATGATGAATGTTTCTATGAGTAACTACTGTATTAATTAATGAAACGGATCCTGTATATGATGATAAACCGCATGACTGTTTTCTATCAGAACGAGAATTTATTACAAAGTCTCCAGAGACAACTTTCTTTCTATTTTCATTATCTCCCGATTTAGCTACAGTGTCTAGTTGTGGTAGAATACCTTGTTTTGTGACAGATAGGGGTGGGAAATCTCTATCATTTACTTTTTCTCTTCTCTCAACAAAGTATTTTCCAAGTCGTCTAATTTCCCAATGATCAGGTATCTTACCAATCCAATCAATTCTGCTTTCTTTCGTTGCTCTATTCATTACCAAAAAGCTCCTTCACCAAGAGTTCTTCTTCTTTTTCAAGTTCTTTTATTTCAGCAAAGATAGCAGAACTATCTCTAGGTGGAACGAACTTATAAAAGTGTCTAGTGAATGGAATTTCATAACCAATGACATCTTTTGTGCGATCAAGCCATGCATCTTGAGCATATGGTAAAATTTCATTTTCGAAGTACTCTTCTATATCTCTAGTTAATGGAATATTTTCAGTATCAGATTTATCTTTATCAATTTCAGGAACACCCTTTTTGTTTTTTAATATATCTCCATTCTCATCTCTTACTGGTTGATTTATTGATACCTTAGTATAACCAAAATCAATATTATCAAAGATTTTAGATAAATCCGAAGGTTTGAATTCAGCAAATATCTTTGTTATTTCTTCAATTTGGTCTTCTGAAATTTCTACTCTTTTATTACCTAAGTTCTTTCTTAATTTCTCGTAGTAGCTGGATGCATCAATTAGCTGCACTTTCCCTTTTCTATTTAAAGGTTTTTTGTTAGATAAAATCCAAATGTACACAGTAATACCTGTGTTATAAAAGATATCGTTAGGTAACTGTATAATTGCTTCAATTAAATCATTTTCAAATAGATACCTGCGTAAATTTGATATTGCACTACCAGCATCTCCAGAGAACAATGGTGATCCATTATGAATAATCGCAATTCTTGAACCACCATCTTTAATATCTTTCATCTTTGAAATAGCTGTGGTTAAAAATAGAGTTTGACTATCGCTCACATCTGGAAATTTATCACCTTTGCCTGTATTGAAAGCATTATAAATTCCAAATCTTCCAGCAAAACCATCTTTATATTCCTCTGCAACAGCATCTTTTTCTTTCTTCCATTCTCTACCAAAGGGAGGATTGGAGATAATATAGTCAAATGAAGATCCTTTGAAAGTATCGTTCGATAATGTATTACCATGACGAATATTTTCAGATTTAAATCCTTTTATTAGTACATCGGATTTAGCTATAGCTACTGTTTCTTCATTTAGCTCTTGCCCAAATAATTCTAGTCTAGAAGAAGAATTAAGTTCAGCAAGAGTTTCAGTTGCAACTGTTAGCATCCCTCCTGTTCCACACGCGGGGTCATAAATAGTCTTTATTTTAGAATCTCCAGAAAGTATTTCATCATCATCAGTAAAAAGTAGATTTACCATTAATTTGATAACTTCTCTTGGTGTATAGTGTTGACCGGCTTCTTCAGCATAACTTTCTGAGAATCTCCTAATCAATTCTTCAAAGATATATCCCATTTCTATGTTTGATATCTTATCTGGATGAAGTTCAATTTTGCTATCATTAATTTTCTCTAAAACAGCAAATAAAATATTCCCGTTATCGGGATTCGCCATCTTTTCTATTTGTGCATTAAATTCATAATATTTTAATATACCTTGGACCTCAGGGCTGAAGGAATCTAAATACTGTATTAAATTAGCTTTAAGGTTGGGGGCATCATCTAATAAAGACTTAAATGTATATTTACTTGTATTATAAAACTGATGCTTTGTCGTTCTTTTTAACAATACATCTAGATTACTTGGACTCATAGACGTATTTTTAGATAATTTTTCAAGCACTTGATCGTGTGTTGGTTCTAGAATACAGTCGAATCTTTTTATCACAGTTAACGGTAGAATCACCTTTCCATACTCATGTGGCTTGTATGCCCCCGTCAGCACATCGGCAATACTCCATATTAAGTTAGCATTATTCTGAATCTTTCCATTTATCATTATAAAAACCCCTCTTTTCTTTGCCTAATAAATTGTAAAAGTTTATTACAATGATTTTACCATTTTTTGATTAAATAATTAAGACTTTTAAGGAAACAAGTGGACATTTGGATACATTTTTATAAAATTTATCAATTCTGCTTATTAAATGCTTTTTTACCTTCCTTGATAGATGCTACAAAATATGCATATTTGTTCTCTATTTTCTCACTTACAGTCGGTATCGACTCTTTAATGCTGCCATCAGGCATCGTATAGGTTTTAACCTTTAATCTCTCATGGTAGTGGTAAAGGAAATATTGAACCATGATTTTAATATCGTTATGAGTCCATCCTTCTTTTTCTGTCATCTTCTGAAATAATCGATCATACTTGAAGAATTCTCTTTTATCCAGCTGAGTTAAATACTTATCATTAATCAAATATCTTGTGAAGATATGGTTTTTAGCAACTTCATTTTCATTAATGGAATCGTTACTAGATAAAGGGGGATATATATCTTTATCTCTTTTATCAATTATATTCCTTTTATCTGCTACATCTTTGGATATAGGATTGGATATAAACCCTTTAGTATTAGATATATTATTGGGTCCGATTTCCGTACCACTCCCGTCCGATTTTCGGACACCTTCTTGTTCGATAGTCAAACCGGGGGAGTCCGATTTTCGGACGGGGTGTTCGATTTCACTATACATGAACTCTTTAAGTATTACTCTGTATTGAATCATCTTCTGTTTATTAAGATAGGTTTCATTCTTTTCAATGAGATTTTTCTTGATCAAGCTTTTTAAAATCTCAAAGACTGTAGACCTTGCCTTTATTGATAACCTTTCTTGAATATAGCTAATTGCTCCATAATAACTACCTTGTCCATCTTGTGAATAATAATATATCAGTGCGTATACTCTCATCTCATTTGTTGTCAAACCCAGCTTAGTCATCCAGTAAAACTCGATAATGTAATGGTAATCTGCAATCTCATTCACTAGAATCACTACCCTTCCTTGTTGTCTTATCAATCAGTTTATTTAAGCTCGATTCAAAGACTCTGTATTGAGTCCCAATACAAAATGCTTTGAGTTTACCTGCTTTTATATACCTAGAGACTGTTTTTGTTGATACTTTAAGACGTTTTGCTACTTCGTTTACTTTCAAAAATTCATCCATGTTTTTATCATCCTTTCAGTTGCTTTATTGCTATTGTACTCGGATGATTTGTTTTATTTGGGGGTCAAACTGAAGACTCGTACACTTTTTTACTCATTTGTTTCATAAGTCTTCAGTTTGACCCCCAAAGTATTCAATTGTCTCGTGTAAAATGAAGAATAAATCAAGTTATGCAACACAAAGCATGAACTTTAAGGTATATAACAAACAACACTATTTAAGGAGGATTTACCATGAGAATCGTTGAAGTCATAAAACCCAGCAATAAATACATTAACCAGGTAACAAAAGAGGTCATTAAGAAAAGAGTTTGTGCCTATGCTAGAGTATCTACAGATGATGAAGACCAATTGAATTCGTATAAAGCACAAATTGATGAATACACAACCCGTATTCAAGAAAATGAAGATTGGATATTTATAGGGATGTTTGCTGATCAAGGCATCAGTGGTACCCAAACCAAGAAGAGACCAGAGTTTTTAAAAATGATTGCTCTTGCTAGACTAAACGAAGACGATTTGATACTTGTCAAATCGATTTCACGTTTCGCAAGAAACACAGTCGATGTCTTATCACTTGTTAGAGAACTCCGACAAATTGGTGTCATCATTTATTTCGAAAAGGAAAACTTATATTCAGATGATCCAAAGATTGATTTCACTTTAGCGATACTCTCTTCTATCGCTCAAGAAGAATCTAGAAGTATATCCACCAATGTAAAGTGGTCCATAGAAAAGAGATTTAAAGCAGGTATCGTTCATATACCAAAGATCTATGGCTATATCAAAATGGAGGATGGTAGTTTTGTTATTAATGAGACTCAAGCTGAAGTTGTTAAACTCATCTACTCTTTATTCATCGAAGGCTATAACATCAATGATATTAGAAAGATACTTGAAGAAAAAGGAATACCTGCAACATCAAGACCTTTATGGAGTTATTCCAGTGTAAGAAGCATTTTAACCAATGAGAAATACACTGGTAATATCATCATGCAAAAAACGGTTACTCTTGATTATTTAACCCATAAACAAGTCATCAATGATAACATCGCAGATAAGTACTATTTAAAGAATGCACATCCAGCTATAATTCACTCTGCAGTCTATGAGATTGCTCAAACCATTTATAACGATAAAGTCCGTTATTCAAAGAATCTCGTAACCAAATATCCATTAACTAATCTCATCTACTGTAAGAACTGTGGAAGAACCTTAAGAAGACATCATTTGGGTGAAGTTAAACAGATGAGAAAAATCTGTTTAGATTGTAGACATACCACCATGGATTCAAAACCTTGTGATGCATCCTGGGTGGAAGAAACCCTGGTTAATGACACAATGGATCAAGCAATCAAGGATATCCTATCTAAGAAGAAAGTCTATCAAAGAATCGTTGAATACTACGCCTCTAATTACACGTTAAATAGCCTCTATAAGCGGTTTGAAGACTTAAGTGAGGAACTCATTGAAGTCAATAATATTAAGGCTAATGTAGAGGGAAATGAACTCAAAGGGATTCATAAAGAAGAGACTATGATCAAGACTAAGATTCAGAAAATTAGAAAAGATATGATGCATCTTCAAAGAAACGCATCAACTATTAAAACACTTAAAAATCTGTATGACAATCCAAATCAAGAGATACCAACACTTTTCTATAAACACTTCTTTGGGATCATCATTCATCAATCTGGTGAACTCATTTTAGTACTATCCAAATCCCATGAAACCCATGAACTACTTCCACTCATGAATCAACTTGTAAAATATCCAATATTACTAGAAAACCTACATATCGATTATGATCTTAAAAAAGGATTAAACTACAAGGTGATTCTTCATGAATAATGTCATTACGATTCCTGTTGTTCAAGGCGTTAAGAAAACGAAAAGAGTAGCTATCTATGCAAGAGTATCTACACTTGAAGGACACCAAGATTCAAGTTATCAACTCCAGGTTGGAGAACTCTCTAAAAGCATCCTTAAAAACCCCGATTATGAGCTTATCTGCATCTATGCGGATAAAGAGTCAGGGAAGACTAACAAACGCTCTATCTTTCAAAAAATGATGGATTTAGCACGTGCTGGTGGCATTGATTTAATCGTGACTAAATCCATCTCAAGATTTGGTAGAAATACGATTAATGTCATTGGAGCAATCCAAGAATTAAGAAAGATTGGGATTGAAATCTACTTTGAAAAGGAAAACATGTCGACATTAGATCCAACGATTGATTTCATGTTAACAGTACTCGCTGCATATGCTGAAGAAGAATCGAATCAGATATCAACCAACACAAAATGGTCCATCATGAAAAAGATGAAACGTGGCGGTAATACAACAACTAGACTTTATGGTTATGGTATAGAAAAGGAAACATTTACCATCAAAGAGGATGAAGCTAAAGTGATAACTTTCATCTTTGATAGTTATCTTCAAGGACTTAGATACAAACCGATTATTCAGATGCTTAAAGGTAATAAGATTCTATCACCAAAGGGAAATGAAGTCTGGTGTCAGTCAACCATTGAAACAATACTTACCAATGAAAAATACACTGGAGATAATCTGCTTCAAAAGACACTTTATGGAAAATCTATTAAGAATGTTGATTACGCAATGGGTAGAGTAAATCAATACTTGGTTAGGAATAACCATCCCGGGATTATCTCAAGAGAAAAGTATGATATGGTTCAAAAAATAAGGGATAAAAATACAAAAAACCCACATAAAGGTGAAACACATCGAATCAGTCCATATGCTTGCTACTTCTATTCTGTGGATTTAGGAAAATACTTAACAAAGATTGTAGAAAAACATAACAATAAATATGAAGTAGAAATGTTACTTGGTCATAAGAATGGAAAACGAGTATCATTTCGCTTTGAATATATTAAAGAGGGAATGATTCAAATGGCAAAATACTTGGTTGATAATAAGGTAGCAATCACAACTAGACTTAAGGAAATGAAAAAGCCCACTTTAGCCAAATTAGAATTGGAGAAAGAAAGGCTTTATAAGAGTTTGGATGGTTCACCTTTAAGTGAAAGGCTTGAGATGTATGGACTAATCTCCGATGTCAGATTAAGGATAGAAAAACTAGCTAAACTATCTGAAATGATTGATGGATATATCAGTAGCGCAAGAAAACTATCCAAAGAGTTTGACATTGTTTTGGTCAAGGAGTTATTCTCATCATTTGTTGTAAAAGGATTTGATGTTCATTTGATAGTTTCTCTTGGTGGGGATGGAATCAAAAATTTACCCAAAAAGGAAAACAGATTTCATTCGTTTGATAATCAAATAACCCATCTTTTCAAAGAGAAATCTCTTAAGTTCTATCTATATGTTTATTAGCACGTATTTTGTCTATTAAATAACCTATTAAAAATATACGGCAAATGTGTATATTTGACTATACTAGCATTTGCCGTGTTTTGTAATCTTATTCTATGTTAGCGATAAAAATTTTATGCTACGCTCTTACTATATCGTTTCTAATAATTGATATAGTTCTTTTTGATAAGGATGATTCATTTAGAAAATCCTTGTGCTTTCGCAAATATTCAATGAATTTGTTATCATAAAAATCATTAATCTCAGAACTTGTAATAAGTGTTTTTTTATACTTTTCATTATTATAATCAATCCTTACAAAACGATTGAATGAAAATCCGTTAGTAATAAAATGATCTAGAACAATAGTAAATTCTGGACCATAAACCGCTGATAGCTCTGACAAAACTTGATCTAAATCATAATAAAAATCATCAACTGATGTTATGAGGAGAAAAGTATTTATTATTTGATCTTTTACATTATCAATTAAAACATAGTTTTTCATAATATCATCCTCCTTACTTTATTCTATCATATGAAGTTTTAATTGTTTCCAATATTTCATTAACTATGTCCATCATATCTGATGAGTTTTCTATTATTGGAGTTGACATTGTGTTAAGTGGTACGTGCATATATACATTTCGTTTACTATTGTAGAGTTTGTGCAAATTTATAAGGTCCGTTTTTATCTTGTTTGGTATATTAATATTATCATTTATCTTAACACCTTCTGTATATTCGGAGTGAAACATTCCAAAAGTATCGCGTTTTTTTAGTTTATAACCATACTTTTCTAAAATCATCTTTAAATATGCCTCTAGTGCTCTAAATATTCCAGCCATTGCGACACTGTAGTCTTGTAATGTTATGTTAGCTTTACATATTGCATAGGAACTAATTAATGTTTTTTGAATAGCTTTTGGAAAATAATCATATGAATCTCTTAATTTGATCTTCAGTTCACTAATATAGTTCTCATCACCATAACGAATACCAATAACTTGTTTATTCCATTCAACAATATCTTCGGCTTTAATTAGTTCATTTTCACTAAGAAAATCCATCAAATAGTTAAATACCGCAAATGGTTTTGTTTGAACAAGTATTGTACCATTATTGTACTTTTGAAAATAAACCTTATCTCCATTTTCACTCTCATAAACTTTTCTATTATCCTTATCGTGTACTGTAATATCTAGTGATGAATTATCACCTAGATATTTATTAAAATCTTCGAAAAAAGTTTCATATACATTAGGAATTGAGATGTTAACAGGATTAACATCTGAATTATATGAATTTTGTTTAAGAAAATCGATGAGAATGTTGCTAGTTTCTTTGTTTTTGCTTCGAGGAAGGATATTTATCTCTTTCTTTTTGTAGTAAATCTCTATTGAACAATCTTTTCCATTTAAAACGAAATCTAGAATCCAATGAGATCCTTCATCTACAGCATAATATTGTTTGCGCAAAAACAGGGCGTTTTCTCTGCCAAACCTTTGGATAAGCTCTTCAACTCTAATCTTACTAGATATTATTTTAGCCATATTTTTATATCCTCCTCAATCCACAAAGAACAGGTTTTTTGCGCGATTTTTCTTGATATTTAAATCAAAATCGATGTCAAAATAAACATGCCTTTTCTCTTTATACTCTTTAATGTGTTTTTTTTCACCCTTAAAGTATATATCTTTTCCGTTATCCATTTTAATAAAACCAAAGTTTTTCTCTAAGTTATATGTTTTGAGTTCGCCATGAGTCATATCGGTAAGTTTCACTATATCTTTTTGAAGCCCTTTAAAGTTTATTTTGGTTTCCAATATTAGATCTAATAATTTAACATGGTACTTTATTCCCGGACTTAAGTTCCAACCATTTAATTCACGAGTTTGATAGCATAGAATAAACAGTTTCTTAGCAATATTCTCGTGTTTATCAATTATTAATAGAGCAAAATCATAAAGAACATTTACTAATCCTTCTATGTCATTTCGATTAGCTGTAACAATTGCTTTAGCATAAAAGAAAATACTTTTATCAATAATACCCTGCCGGAAATGCACATCTGCTATTTTACTGTATAAGAACCATTTGTTCTTATATTGTGCAAATTTTATATATTCCCTAATGTCTTCTTCAAAATTATTTGCTAATCTACATTTTGCGTAATGTACTCTAGATAAAATCCACACATCATTTTCATAATTCCATTTGTCAACCGTTTTGAGTGCTTTATCTGCGACAGCGATACATGCGTCGAACTTTTCGAGTTTTACCAATGATTTTATATACAAAGTGTAGTATAGTTCTCTGGAGGATACGTTGATATAATCCTTACCCTCACTAGTTACTAATTCCAGTTCCCTTGTTGATAAAACGTCAGGATTTAATTTACTTAAAAGATTGTAGATTATGTCATAGTTTGGATTATTAGATTTTTTTATTTTTTTCACTAGAAATTTAATAGAATTCACATATTGATTAAAGTGTTCTTTTTCTGACGGCATTTGCTCTGAATTAAATGTGATTTTATCAACATAATTTATAGATTTTTCAAGTGTCTCTTCATCTTTAAGCATTGAATACAACGTTTTGCAATATATTCTTTTGCAAAACACATTAAATTCTGTAACTATTTTTTCATTTGTGAGATATTCATACAATCCTATAATTTTCTCGAAATCGGAATTATTATATAGAGCTTCAATATATTGGGAAAATAAAAACTGATTTACACTCCCCTTTATATACCATTCACAATTATCAAGTAAATTCTCCATTATAATCACATCACTTTCTTACTAATCCCAGATATTCGAAACTATCTGAATATCCAAATCGTCATTTGGTTTAGTTACTACATTATCATATTGATATTCTTCTTTGAAGAAGTGAAATAATTCTGTTATGTACCCTTTTCCAATTAAGTTGTCTTCCGATAAGCATTGATCAAAATCAGAATAATAGGGGTCTGTTGAATCAGCAACAACAAATATATTTTCTATTGGGTATCTAGATAAGAAATCCTTTGCTAGAATATCTCCTTTGTGGATGTATTCATATCTGCTTTCAGTGTGTCCGCTATAAAATTGCTTTATGTACTCATAACCTTTAAAAAATGAAAATACCATTTTCTTGGTTGGTTTGTAATCAATAGAAAAAATCATTTCAACAGCGTGTTTAATACTTTCTGATTTCAAGTCTGGTCTTTTAAGACTAATATATTCAGATAGTTTAGATTTAATGCTTTCCAATGATTTAAACGCAATTAAAAACTCTGCATCTCTTTCTTGAAATGCCTCACATATTAACCGAATTTGTCCATCATAGTAACTATACGGAGGTTGGTTAAATCCATTTCCTGTTAGAACTCTTCCTTCTCGTCCAAAGACATTCTGGTATTCTTTATATGGTTCTGGTAATGGATCGTTTAAAGATGCAATTATGCTATTAATAAATCGATAAGTATCAATGAGTATATCATCTTGTTTTTCCCAATAATTCGCGTCTAGTTCATTCGTGAATATTTCATGTGCTGGTATATTTCGAGTATCATTAATTTTTTTTAAATAGATGGTGCTATCAAAACCAACAACTCTTGAAACTAAGTCAAACATTGAAAGTCTTGTAATGTCTTCAGTTGATAAACCATCTCTTTGTTTTAGTATTTTTTTAAGATTGCTTTTGTTTATATTATCATAAAGAATTTTATAAACCTCTAGAACAAACAAGTAATAATTTAACTTAGTGGATATAAAGATAGGGTGGAAATATTCATACTCTGTTGTTTCCATCACTGTATTAAAAAATATATAACTGTATTTATTTTGGTATAGATCATTAATTATTCTCCTGCCAATTACAATTAAATTATAAATGTCTGTTGAATCGTACGAACTTCTCTCACCGTGAATTAAGTTTTTAATTACTTCTTCATGCATCTCTAAATGATGCTTCTCTATAATTTCAAACCTCTCAATATATGATTGATGATTTTTATCTAATTTAACAACATCTCCTAAAAACATCGCAATAACTGGCTTTTTTTCCTTTAAATTATGAGCAAGACATATATTTTTCAAGTATGCAATGTCAACTCCATCGTCGTGAGATACAATTGTACCACGATAATGATTCCATCGGAAAAAGTAGTTTGGATTGTTAATATACTGTGCTAATAACTCATTGTTAAAATAGATTGGATACAAGAAATGTTTATTTAAAGATTGAATTTGATAAAACGTAAAACCTCTACCCGTCAAGTCTGCTTCATAATCTGAAATAAATTTTTCTGTTAGTCTTATAAACCCATCTTTAGTAACCTCAACATAGCCCTTTTCTTCAGCTTCTGTTATATCCAATGCTTTGTCAGATTTAATCCAATAATAATTGTTTTTCTGAATCTTCTCAACAATTTTATGCATTAAGTTTTCTACGCCCATATAATATCATCCTTCCGATTGATTTTTATTATATTAGTTAACAGCATTTATTAGTTTCAATATCCCAAACCTAGACTATCTAAATTTGACATAGCACAAATCCAGTTCATAATCACATCACCCCTATCAATAATTTAGGGGTTGCAAGTGACGCTATTGTTAAATCCTTGATTCCAATATTCTTGACACCTCAATATATACTAGTTTTATCCCTTAAATAGGCTATTTTTAGCCGTTTTCTGCACACAATCAAACGCTACTTCGGTGTTGATATTGAGATATGAAATATTAATTTATATCACTGAATGCATAAAAAGAACTAACCCTAATCCTTATTCAGTTCCTCAAGATCAAAAAGCATCTCTGCTTGTTTTTCTTCGATATAATTAAATTTTCTTGATAAATTTCTAAACCTGTAATTCCATTTTTTATCATCTTTTGTTATTCGATCAAATAATGCCACTGCACTATCGAAAAAATCTTGTGATAAATCGATAGGTAATTTTTCATATATCTCTACAAAAAACCATTTAAAAAAATCATATAGTGAAGTCATTTTAGAATCAAAGTTCATTGTTCTATCATATGTAGCAAAATTTACCAAACGCTCGTTTAAGTCATTCAATAAATACATATTACCGCTTATCCCTCTAGTTAATTGTACTAATTCTTCAATAGCTTCATTTTGATTAAATTTGGATTTTTTCTCAACAGGACTATTTTTTTTAGGAGTTAAAATTGACTTAATTTCATGCTCTAACTGTGGCCAAAATGCCTCAAATGTGTCGTTAAGTACTGTATCATCTATTTTATTATCATTGCTAAGATTTATCGATTGTACTAGTTTTTTAATATCTTCTTTGTTAAACTTGCATGCTTGAAAAGAAGTGAGAGGACCCTTGATGTCCATAATATCTATATTAGTTGCAAATGCACATACTTTTGAACCCAGCATCTTTGATAAAGCTCCTGCTTCAAAATGTAACCATGGAGCAACTATGTTGTCTTCTGTCAAGCAAATGATTCCAAAATGAGTGTTCTCAAGTTCTCCTGTTAGTTTAGCATTCCAATTTTCACCTTTTTCAATATCTATACTTGAACAAAAAACATCCACGGTTTGTATACATCTTGGTAACCATTTTTTAAATGTTTCTGCAATTTTATTGCTGACTTCGCCAGACCAACTTACAAATATTTTCATTAATAGATTCCTTCTTTCCTATTAAAGTCTTTAATCAAAGACCTGATTTAATGATATTTTCCAAAAGATAAAACATGGATTGTAACACTTGATTATCGTCTTTTACTTTTTCCGAATCTTGTTTGGAGCCATAGATTAATTTGTAAAACGGATAAATTCTTAGTTCATCATTCTTGCGTAAGTAGTTTTGCATTGTTGCTATAGATCCTGAATCTGTGTGCTTTATTGCTTTTGTGGCACATATTATAATATCGTATTGGCCAATATAACTAAGTGATTCTTCTACATGAATTTTAGTATCTCCCGCAGTGCTAATGGCAATACTTTTGCCATTTACACCACTCAAGAAAACCATCCAGTCTGAATTATCTTGTATCATTTGTTGATATGGATTTTTCATCCATGACTTAGCAATATAATAATCTGTCGTTGAACGGTATTGATTAATATCTAAACCATAGTGATTAATAATGTTAGAAATTAACAACTTAAGAGTATTGGTTTTTCCTGAGTTAGATGATCCGCTTAGAATCAGTAGACTTGTTTTTTTGTTATTGATCATCTTTTTTCCCCTTTAAAGCAATCATTATAATTTTATTGGTATATAAATATTTATTAATCAATACATCTTCATTCGCATCTTTGTTAATCGTCATTAAGATGGAATCTTCTCTAATTGTCTGTAATAGTTTTTGCTTATCAACTGTCCAATCTTTCACAATAGCATAGTCTGCATATTCAAAGATTTCGTTCAAAGGAGATGTTTCTAGTTTAACTTGGTCTTTCGAATGCTGAAACACCTGTGTTGAATCAAAATTGATATAATGACTTCTTTTTGTAGATAAAATACCCGGTGTAATAAATCTCACTTTAGAAAAAACATTATTGGAATAAAGCAATTTTTTTAATGTGTTTATTTCGATGTAATCAGGTACAACATATCTTGCAATAAAGCCCATCGCATTTAGAGATCTCAACAAATTATGTTGTTTAAAAACACCTCTTGAGTTTTTATGTAAATCAAATTTATAAGAATCTCCTATTAGACCAATCGGATTTCTATCATACTTCTGCACGATTTTATATTGAAAAAAGTACAACTGGTGATAATCAGTGAACCCTATATCCCAACCTAAATCATCTTCCTCATATTGTGAAGGTATATAGATATCAACATTGTATTTATTCAATAACTCATGATTCACTGTAAACTCAAAAAACTTTTCACTAAACTCACTTTTTTTCATATTACATCCTCTTTCCTTATGTATTCGACTTATTTAAGGCAACAAAAAATGCGACCACAAAATGTCGCATCACATTAAAAACTGTGCAAACATCCCCTATTGCATCATTTTGTTGTTATTTGTTATCATTGTACCTCAAAAATGCTTGTTTGTATAGAAAACATTCAAATCTTCAGCAGAAAATAGCCTAATTCCAATCATTTTATACTATATTACACAACAATTCAGTTAAACTTATAACTCTCTCAACTACCCCACTTAGCATAAAGCTTCGTTTCAACAAACTGATAAACCCCATCTACATACACCTTTTCAGGTACCTTATCTATCTCAAAATCCCATTGTATCATAGTTTCCTCATCCTTATACCATCCTAAAAACAGATCTCTAATTGACAAAGTAAAATTCGTATATCTCATATAAAAGAAAAGTTACATTGTCAATTGAGATATACACAGGGGTTAATATTTCATGAATAGTAATATACTGTAGATGTTTCCTACCGGCATGA
>JAVEQT010000011.1:26973-28417 GCA_034007485.1 Acholeplasmataceae bacterium | reverse complement strand
TTATTGGAAAAATGGTAGATTTTGTGATAAGTTTCAAATCATCATTTTTTTAACGTGATGTGATAAAATAAGATTACATGACGAGGTGAAATGATGATCATTGATACACATGCACATTTAAATATGGAAGATTTCGATCATGACATTGATCTCATCTTAGGTAGAGCACTCAAGCATGATGTCACAAACATCATTGTTATAGGCGTCGATACCTATTCTAATAAAAGAGCAGTTGAGCTTGCTGAAGACCATGAGATGCTTTACGCAACTGTTGGAATTCATCCAGGATCTGTGGATGATGATCAAGATGTCGAAGGTATCATTGAATATTTAGACCATCCTAAGGTGGTTGCTATCGGAGAGTGTGGTCTTGACTTTTATTGGAAAGATGACAATAAAGATCTTCAAAAATCTATTTTTCAAAAACAGATTGATTTAGCTATCCACTATCAAAAGCCATTAGTCATTCATACAAGAAATTCATTTGATGAAGCTTACGAGATGGTTAAACCCTACAAGGGACAAGTCACAGGTGCTTTTCATTGTTTTTCAAGTGATTTAGAAGGCGCAAGAAAAGCGGTTGATTTAGGTTTTATGGTTGGTATTGATGGACCTATAACCTTTAAGAATAACCAAGTATTAAAAGATATTATTGAAAACATTCCATTAGCATATATTTTAGTAGAAACAGATAGTCCTTACATGACACCAGCACCACACCGCGGGAAACGCAATGAGCCTGGTAATACAAGGTATGTTGTTGAAAAGATTGCTGAAATAAAAAAGATGCCATTAAAAGAAGTTGCTGATATCACAACAGCTAACGCTAAACGATTGTTTAAAATCTAGGAGGAATTGACATGCGTAAAAAAATCTTACTGATCATGATGGTGGTTTTAACTGGATTGGTATTAACAGGATGTAGTTTTGCTCTCAGAGCAGAAGTTCCTTATACATCACCATCAACCTATGAAGAACTTAGAATATCGATGATTCAAACCGTTGAACCGTCCGTGATTGTCGTCAAGACGGATTCAGGACATGGTTCTGGTATCATTTTTAAGTCTGAGCCGATTGCAGAAAGCACAAATGTCTTATATTATGCATTAACCAATAACCATGTTGTAGAAGATGGTGGTGAAATGAAAATCCATTTTGGTAATAATGCTTTAGACATTCCCGTTCAAGATTATGCGACCTATGAACTTTATGACATTGCAGTTGTAAGATTTGTTACAGATCGTATATTGCGTGTTCATGATATCGCTCCTATTAACGATAACACGATTACACAAATCGTTAAAGGACAAGATGTCTATGCGATAGGTACACCTGAAGATATTGAGAAATTTAACTATGTCACCCAAGGCGTCGTAGCGATGACATCATACCCGTATAACGGCGTTGAAGATTTAGCCATCATGCATGATGCTGAACTCAATCC
>JAVEQT010000011.1:17329-26873 GCA_034007485.1 Acholeplasmataceae bacterium | reverse complement strand
ATATCATTTTTGAAGGATTATCAAGAGAAGAAGCAATCAGACAGACGATTGATTCTGTCTATCAAAAACTTGATGAAATTTTATAAAACAAACCCATAAAAAATCATTGTAATATAATGCCCATTATGTTATAATGATACGGCATAAGATAATCCTTGTCTTATATAGACCATAGTCCAAAAGGAGGTGGAACAGATGAAAAAGTACGAAATTATGTATATCATCCGTCCAACTGTAGAAAGCGAGAACATCAAGCAAATTGTTAACCATTTTAACGACATCTTCGTTAATTTTAACAGCCAAGTTCTAGAGCTCAAAGAGTTGGGGCTAAAAGATTTAGCTTACGAGATTGAGCATCATAAAAAAGGCTATTACGTTTGGTTGTTGGTTCAAGCAACTCCAGAAGCGATTGCTGAATTCAACCGCGTTGTTCGAATCACTGAAGAAGTTATTCGCTACATCGTTGTAAAGGAAGGCGAGTAAGATGATGAACAGAGTCATTCTGGTCGGTCGTATTACGAAAGATCCAGAAGTCAAAATGACACAATCTAATATTGCTGTCGCAACCTTTACGCTTGCAGTAAACCGTCAGTTCGCGGATCAATCCGGAGAAAGACAAGCTGATTTCATTCAGTGTGTTGTCTGGCGTAAGCAAGCAGAAAATTTAGCACGTTTCGTTAAGAAAGGTGCATTACTTGGTGTCGAAGGCCGCATTCAAACACGTCAGTATGAAGCGGAAAACGGCATGCGTTATGTCACTGAAGTCGTCTGTGATTCGGTTCAATTCCTTGAATCTAAAGGAGAATCAACAGAACAAACTTCACGTGAAGATTTAACCACTGCAGATAACGATGAGTTCTACGAAACAAGTAAGCAACTCGCTGCAGAAGAAGATTTACCATTCTAAGGAGGAAAACATCATGCAAAATAATTACAAACGTGGTGGCGGATTCAAAAGACGTAAGAAAGTTTGTTACTTCACACAAAACAAAGTAGAACACATCGATTTCAAAGATGTCGAACTTCTCAAGCGCTTTATTACAGATCGCGGTAAGATTTTACCAAGACGCGTCACTGGTACGTCTGCTAAATGGCAACGTCCACTCGCTGTAGCGATCAAGCGTGCACGCCACATGGCATTGCTACCATTCGTTAAAGACTAATGAAATAAGCCCATATTTAAGATATGGGTTTTTTTGTCGTCTTATAACAAAACCTTGAAATTTTTCTAGATTAAAGATAAAATCTTTATCAAGATGACTTCTACATGATATAATATCTTTAAAGTGGGTGAACCTATGAAGCGATGGCTTTTCTTTGGAATCGCACTGATTCTGCTAGGTATCAGTGTCTATCTTTATATTCCCTATTTATCGATACAAAGTGGTGATGAACTCGCCCGTCTTTTACTACTTATTGGCAGTACAATCTTCGTTTTTGTCATGCTTTATATCATGTTTAGTATACAAAGTAGAATCAAAGTTAAAACACTCCAAAACAGATTATCGATGTGGACGAAATTATCGTATCACGTCAATCAAGTGGGAGATGAAGTGTTTAATGAACTTCCTATCGGAATTATCGCTTTAGATGATGACTTTGAAATCAAATGGGCTAATCCACACGCTAAAACTATTTTTGATCCCAAAATGACTGGTAAGCTGTTAAAAGATATTCATCCTCAACTTCATATGTTAGCGATGAACAATAAAGTTAATTTTATGATTTCTGTAAAAAATGATACATATGATGTCATCTATCGACCAGAATTCAAATTTTTCTATCTTTTCAATCAGACAGAAAGAGAAACTGTCAAAAAGCTATATGAAGAACACTTACCCGCTTTAGGTATTATTTATTTAGATAATTTGGATGAAGCTATTTCATCGCTTGATGTGTTAGAGCAATCATCACTGAAGGGTGAATATTTAGCAGCAATTGCTGACTGGGCAAATAAATACGATGGTTTCTTGAAACCGTATGATGATGAAAGACTTGTTGTCATGCTCTACCGTAAACAGTTAAGCTTAATGATTCAAGATAAGTTTGATATTTTAGATAAGGTCAGACAAATCTCAACACAAAATCAAGTTAGAATTTCCATATCCATGGGGATTGCTTCTTGGGATGTTGATTATGAAGAATTAGGTATTTACGCACAAAATGCGATTGAACTCGCTGAAAAGCGTGGTGGTGACCAGGTCGTGGTTAACATCCAAGACCAAAAGATTCAATATTTTGGTGCAAAGACCAATGCGTCAGCAAAAAGTTCTCGTGTCAGTGTTCGCATCAACGCACAAACTATCCGTGATTTCATTGAAAAATCTTCCAATGTTTTCATCATGGGACATAACCAATCAGATTTAGATGCTTTTGGTTCAATGATTGCAGTGATGCACATGGCAAGAGCGAGTAAGAAACAAGCACTTCTTGTTTTTGAAGAGCAAAAATGTGATTTAACAACACAAAAGATTATTGATATTTTGAAAAAAGAAGTTCCAGAATATCAAGCAAATTATGTCTTACCTGAAGAAGCCATTCGTCAGATGAATGAAAACAGTTTACTCATCGTTGTTGACTCTCAGTCACCTAAGATTGTGATGTCACCTGAGGTTTTAGAAAAAACACAAAAACTCATCGTCATTGACCACCATCGCGTCGGTGAAGATTCGTTTGACTCTGATTTTTCTTTTATTGAACCATATGCATCATCAACGATTGAACTCGTTATGGAATTACTTAACTTTTACAATTTAGAAGATGAAATGGATATCACACCTTTAGAAGCTACCATCATGTATGGTGGACTCATCGTAGATACCAATAACTTTTCATATCGTACAAGTTCAAGAACGTTTGAAGTAGCATCCAAATTAAAAGAATTAGGTGCTGATATCACAGAAGCTAAATTATGGTTAAGACGTGATTTACTACGCACTTTAGAGATTAATCGCTTATTAAATAAAGTCGATATTTTCTTGGATAGATTTGCATTTGTTGTGACATCTGAAGTTTATGATGATCGTATTTTACTCGCACAGGTTGCAGAAGCATTACTATCGATTAATGGTATTGATGCAGCCTTTATGATCAGTCGTTTAGGCAATGATACAGTAGGTATTTCAGCACGATCGTATCAACAGGTTAACGTGCAATTATTAATGGAAGCTTTAGGTGGCGGAGGCCATTTAAATAGTGCTGCAGCACAGGTTAAAAATCAATCGGTTGCTGAAGTGTATGAACAATTAAAAACTTATCTTGAACTCGAGTATGGTGGAGGTGGAGAAATCGTGAAAGTTATATTACTAGAGGACGTTAAAGGAAAAGGTAGTAAAGATCAAGTGATTGAAGTTGCATCGGGTTACGGTCAATTTTTAGTCAATCAAAAGAAAGCATTACTTGCCAATGAAGAAAACTTAGCTGCGCTTAATAAAGCTAAAGAAGAAGCTTTTGAGGCACAGCAAAGACACCTTGATCTCATGAAGAAGTTAAAGTCAGAAATTGATGGTAAAAAAGTGACATTAGGCATTCAAATCGGACAGGATGGAAAACTCTTTGGCGCTGTAACAACCAAACAAATCGTTGAAGCATTTGAAGCAGCACATCATATCACCATCGATAAGAAAAAGGTTGAATTATCATCTGAGATCAACTCCGTAGGTATATATACAGCATCCGTGTATTTACACAAGGATATTAAAGCAGTCTTTGAAGTACATATCATTGAAAAGTAGGGTTTAAATATGGCGAAAAGCTTACCGCATCATCAAGAAGCAGAGATGAATGTTCTTGGGACAATCTTTTTAGATCCTAAAGAAATTCTATCTGTTGTAGACCAATTAAATAACGAAGATTTCTTTGATCAGGGGCACCAACTCATTTTTCAAGCAATGAAAGATTTGCACGCTGATCAAATGAAAATCGATTACTCATCGGTTGCGGCGAAGCTTGAATCATCTCAACTACTCGCAAAAGTCGGTGGCATCAAGTATTTATTACAACTCTCTGAGTTTGTACCATCAACACGCCACTTAGAAACGTATATCGATTTAGTGAAAGATAGTGCATTAAAGCGTGAAACGATTAGTTTAGCTTCTGAAATCTTAGAAAAAGGTTATCAAGGAGATATGGATGCAGCTGATTATGTGACCTATGCTGAAGAATCCATTTTTGCGCTTGCACAAAAAAGAAAGACATCAGCATTTGCTGAACTTGCTGAAGTCATTCGTGAAGTTAAAGAAAAAACAGAATTAAACCGCGATAAAAAAGGTGGTATCACAGGTCTTCGTACGGGATTTTCTAATTTAGATAATTTAACAGCTGGCCTTCAGCCTGAAGAACTCATCATTTTAGCTGCACGTCCTTCGATGGGTAAATCTGCATATGCCATGAATTTAGCTTTGAATGTTGCTAAAAGAAATGCTGATGGACAAGCATCAGTTGCGATTTTCTCATTGGAAATGAGTAATGAACAACTAGCTGCTCGTATGTTATCTGCTGAATCTAACATCGAAAACAACAAAATTAAAACAGGTCATTTAACCAGTAGAGAATGGCAATTCTTAGAAGGTGGCATGCAATCACTTTCAAGGCTTAAAATTATGTTTGATGATTCTGCGTCTGTATCAGTTGCTGATATCAGAGCAAAATGTCGAAAGCTTGCGCAAGAGGGTCGCTTAGATTTTGTAGTTATTGACTATTTACAGCTGATTAAAGGTGATGATCGTTCAGGTAACAGACAAGAAGAAGTTGCGAAGATCTCAAGATCACTTAAACAGATGGCAAGAGAATTAAAGATTCCTATTCTTGCACTTTCTCAATTATCTCGTGAAGTTGAAAAGCGTGAAGATAAACGTCCGCTTTTAGCAGACCTTCGTGAATCAGGATCTATTGAACAGGATGCCGATATCGTTATGTTTTTATATCGTGAAGATTATTATGAAAGAAAACAAGAAAATAAAACCGGTGAAGTTGAACTATCGATTGCTAAAAACCGTCAAGGTATGGCAGGGGTTGTTCTTAAGTACCGATTTGATACTGAATTTTCTAGATTTACTGCACAGTCAGATCGTGAAGAAGAAGCATTTAAAGATTAGAAAGCAAAAAGGTGTAGTTCAACTACATCTTTTTTTAATTTAGATGATATGAGTAGCGTTAATCGATATATATATAGATGATTATTCTCCATAGAAGAGAAGTTGCAGTGTGTGTGTGTGATATAATCTAATTACAAAATCATTTAAGAAAACAGTGAATAAATTCATGTAATCACTATTTTGGGGGTGTATGATCTATGAAAAAATTAAACATGACGATGATTATAATCTTATGTCTTTTTTTGATTTCTTGTGAACAAAAAGAGAAAACAATTGATCATGATATCATGACAGATGAGTACTTTTTTGATGTGTCAAGTGTTACCAATACGATTAACAACTTTGATGATGTTATTCGTGTTAAAGTGACGTTAACTGCACGTATAGAGAAAAAAATTTTGTTGACAGAGACAAATGATCATAGTGAAGAACTCATCTTACAAGCTCGATTTGTTCATA
The DNA here is from genome assembly GCA_034007485.1 of Acholeplasmataceae bacterium. GTDB lineage: Bacteria > Bacillota_I > Bacilli_A > Acholeplasmatales > Acholeplasmataceae > Peloplasma. Next base: position 21,318 of record JAVEQT010000011.1, on the reverse strand, counting down.
GAGTCGATCAAGATATGCCGATTTTGTATCAACTCTATCATGATAAAATCAACGAACCAACCACACATGATCCAAAATGGATTATTCTAAAAGAAGGAGACACATTAGAAAAAGAGTTTGTCTTTTCAAGAATAAGCGTTATGGATGATCGATCTTTAGTTGGTCCATCGGGTACATATGATCTTGAATTAGCTGTTTTTAATGGAGAAGAACTGGTAGAAGAAGACTGGATACCAACGGATTTTTCCATTGAAGTTAACCGAAAAGAAATTCATGATAAAACCATTCAGACAGATTTCGGAATATTCAATATCGATTTTTATCTTACTCCACTCATTGATGATGCATTAATACTTGTTGATATTCAATTTATTTCAAGCATTAATCAACAGATTGTACTACCAAATATTTATCCCGAAAAGGATAGTGCAGTTATGAGAACGCGGTTTGTTTTAGCGACAGATCCATCCATTCATCTCTATGATCAATTTTCAACGCTTAACTCACCTGCATTATATCCAATAGATTTAAAAAACAATCAGATATTGGAAAAGGTGTGTTTTTATCGTGCATATGACACCTCATCTTTAAGAGAAGATGCTCCAGAGGGACTTTATATATTTGAAATTGCTTTTTTCCAAGGTATTGAATTATCAGAAAATGACTGGATAGATACAGGAATAACTTTTAATTATATGACTTCATGAGGTTATATAAATTGGTTTTTATACATAAAAAAAGAGCTTTCTTTGACAAGAAAACTCTTTTCATTTTAACTTATTTTAATGTGAAGTTTAACATCCAAATATGCTTTTCAAAACTTGACAACGTACTAATAATTAAATCAGCAGTTACTTCATCATCGAGGTCTTGAGCAATCTTTAATGTTTCTTTAAGCTCTAATGCAATAAGTTTGAAATCATCTAAAATGTGTTTAACCATTTCTTCAGGTTTTTCAGTACCACTCGCTTCTTTGAGCGATGTGATAGCTAAATAGCCTTTTAAGTTAGAAACTGGGTAACCACCAATCATTAATAATCTTTCTGCAAATGCATCATATAATTCATTTGCTTCGTCATAAAACTCTTCAAATTTCGCGTGTAGTTGATAGAACTGTGGACCTGTGACATACCAGTGGAAGTGGTGTAACTTGGTGAACAAAACACTGAAGTTAGCAACCTGTTTGTTTAAAGCATTAAAAAGTTTTTCCATGTAATTCACTCCTTTTCTTTATTTCAATTCTATTTTAACATATTTAGAATAATTTTTCATTGAAGGTGCTTTTTGACTAAGATAATGTGTGTTAATTCACACAATAAAGTAGCATTATTTACCATTATATGGTAATATGTTTTAACGGGTGATAACATGTTTGATCGTTTATCAATAATGGAAAAACGTTATGTAGAAATACAAACAAAACTGGCATCAGGAACACTTGATGTCAAAGAAATGACAAAATTATTAAAGGAATCAAGTACGCTTGAAGATCCTGTTGAAGCTTATCGCTTTTACAAAACAAAAGAAACAGAACTTCAAGACTTGGAGTCTCTTTTAGAACTAGAAACAGATGATGATCTTGTTGAACTTGCTAAAAACGAAATTCAAGAACTTCGTGAAATTTTAGAGACAACAGAAGAGAAATTAAAAATACTACTACTACCAAAAGATCCAAATGATGATAAAAACGTTATTGTCGAAATTAAAGGGGCTGCTGGTGGCGATGAAGGAAACATCTTTGCTGGTGATCTTTTTAGAATGTATTCTCGTTATGCTGAAGCTAAAGGTTGGAAAATAGAACTTTTATCCGCTTCTGAAGGTGCCATGGGTGGATTTACCTCCATTGAATTCATGGTTTCTGGAAAACTTGTGTATTCATTTTTAAAATATGAATCAGGTGTACACCGTGTTCAACGTGTCCCTGAAACAGAATCAATGGGTCGTGTACATACATCGACTGCAACTGTTTTAGTCATGCCAGAAGCTGAAGAACTCGAAGTTGATGTCAAATGGGAAGATATCAGATTTGATACGTTTAACTCATCAGGACCTGGTGGGCAATCTGTTAATACAACAAAATCAGCTGTCCGTTTAACCCATTTGCCTACAGGTATGGTTGTTGACTGTCAAGAAGGTAAGAGCCAACATGAAAACAGAGATAAAGCATTCCGTTTATTAAAAGCACGTATCTACGATAAGTTCTTACAAGAACAACTGGAAAAAGAAGGTGCTGAACGTAAAGCACTTGTTGGACGAGGCGATCGTAGTGAAAAAATTAGAACCTATAATTACCCACAAAATCGTGTGTCAGATCATAGAATCGGTTTAACGCTACAAAGATTAGATGTCATTATGGAAGGTCGTATCGATTTGATTATCGAACCTGTCATTAATGAATTTCAAAAGCGTCAACTCATGGGTGAAGAAAAGTGACTTTAGAAGCTTTACTTAAACTCGCATATAAAAAAGTGAATGAAAAATCTGGTGAAGAAGAAGCTGCTAAGCTGCTTTTAATGGAACTTTCAGGTTTGGATCCTCACACGTTTTTTATGTCAATGAAAGAAACAGTGAATCCTGAACTCGAAGATCAGTTTTTAACGAAGCTTGATCTTTATATCAACGAACACATCCCAGTTCAACATCTGATCGGACACAGCTATTTCTTTGGATACCCCTTGATTGTTAATAAGCATGTCTTAATTCCTAGACCTGAAACAGAACAACTCGTTGAGCATGTTCTATATTATATGGATACCTATTTTGATTCAGAGCATATCAAGTTATTAGATCTTGGTACGGGATCAGGCTGCATTGGATTGACACTTGCTAAAGAAGAACCAAGGTTAGATGTTACAGCAAGTGATATCAGTGATGAAGCGATCAAAGTAGCTGCATTAAACAAAGAAAAACTTAACGTTTCAGCACATCTTATTCAAAGTGATCTTTTTCAAAACATCACAGGTCAATTTGATATCATTGTATCAAATCCACCCTACATCCCAGATAGCGAAGTCGTTGAAGATGTCGTATCACAAGAACCTTCGGTTGCTTTATATGGTGGATCTTTAGGTGTTGATTTTTATGAACGTATTTTAAAGGAAGCAAGTCCTTATTTACATGATCAAGCACTCATTGCTTTTGAGCATGGTTACCAACAAAAAGAGATCATTTATGGATTTGCAGTTAAGCATTATCCTAACGCTCACATCATTCAAATGAAAGATTTAGCAGGAAAAGACAGGTTTACATTCATCGGTCTTGGTGATGTGTTAAATGATGAGATCAACAAATAACAATATAAGTCGAAGAGAAGAGCCAGAAAGAACGTTTTCTGTCTTTTTTTTATGATTTTTGGACAAAATGATATATAATAGGAAAGGTTAGAAAAGAGGAACATGAATGAAGATTAGAAATATCGCCATTATCGCTCACGTCGATCATGGTAAGACAACATTAGTTGATCAACTGCTCAAACAAAGTGAGACATATGATCTCCATCAAAATTTAAACGAACGTGCCATGGATTCAAACGACATTGAACGCGAACGTGGCATTACAATACTTGCTAAAAATACAGCGATTATTTATAAAGATACACGCATTAACATCTTAGACACACCAGGTCATGCTGATTTTGGTGGTGAAGTTGAACGTATTATGTATATGGTCGATGGTGTTTTACTTTTAGTCGATGCGTATGAAGGTGTCATGCCTCAAACACGTTTCGTTTTGAAAAAAGCACTTGAAGCGCATTTAATGCCAGTGGTTGTTATTAATAAAATTGACCGTAAATTTGCTGATGTACAACGTACAGTTAACGAAGTCTACGACTTATTTATCGATTTAGGAGCTGATGATCATCAGCTTAATTTTCCTGTTGTTTATGCATCAGGGCTTCAAGGCATGGCCAACTATGTTCCTATCTTAGATCCATCCTTAAAAATGAATCCTATTTTAGATACCATCTTAAAAGAAATTCCAGCACCTGC
>JAVEQT010000011.1:0-17229 GCA_034007485.1 Acholeplasmataceae bacterium | reverse complement strand
AGCTTAATTTTCCTGTTGTTTATGCATCAGGGCTTCAAGGCATGGCCAACTATGTTCCTATCTTAGATCCATCCTTAAAAATGAATCCTATTTTAGATACCATCTTAAAAGAAATTCCAGCACCTGCCATCAATAGAGATGCTGCCTTACAATTCCAACCTGCACTCATTGATTACAACGACTATGTTGGTCGTATGGGTATTGGTAAAATTTATCAAGGAACACTTCGTGTAGGAGATACTGTTTCATGTATTCGTGTTGATAAAAGTATTGTTCAATTTCGTATCCAAAAGATTTTACAGAGCTTAGGTATTGAAAAAAACGAAGTCGAAGAAGCTTATGCTGGAGATATTGTCTCCATTGCAGGTTTACCCGATATTCACGTTGGTGAAACCATTACATCACTTGGTGATGAAGTTGCATTACCTCTACTTCATATCGATGAACCTACCGTACAGATGACTTTCTTAACTAATGCTTCACCATTCGCTGGTAAAGAAGGCAGGTTTGTTACAGCATCCAAATTAGATGATCGTCTGTTTAAAGAAACACAAAAAGACGTATCACTTCGTGTTGAACGTATTCAAACAAGCGAAGCATGGACTGTGTCAGGACGTGGTGAACTTCACTTAGGTATTTTAATTGAAAATATGCGCCGTGAAGGCTTCGAATTTCAAGTTTCAAGACCTCGAGTCATCGTTAAGATGATCGATGGTGTCAAACATGAACCATATGAAGATGTACAAATCGATTGTCCATCGATCTACATGGGAACTGTGATTGAAATGTTAGGTGATCGCAAAGGTGATTTACTCAAAATGAGTCAACATGGTGATTACGCACGTATTCACTACGTCATGCCATCGCGTGGTCTCATCGGTTTTATGACACAGTTTTTAACTGCAACCAAAGGTTATGGTATTTTATCACACGTTTATTTAGAGTATCGTCCGATGGTTAATGATACCGTGGGTAACAGAAGAACAGGCGCACTTATATCCATGAACCAAGGCATGACAACAGCTTATGCGATTGGTCGTTTAGAAGATCGCGGATCAATGTTTTTAGAGCCAAGAGTATCCGTTTATGAAGGTATGATTGTTGGTGAATCCAACAAAGATACCGATCTCGTTGTCAATGTGACGATGGAAAAACAATTAACAAACATGCGTAGTGCATCTAAAGATTCAACCGTAGTCCTCAAGACACCACGTTTAATGACCTTAGAAGCATGCTTAGCATTTATCAATGATGATGAACTTATCGAAATCACACCTTATTCCATTCGTTTAAGAAAAGCTATTCTAAGAGCAAACGAAAGAAAGAAAGCATACTATAACGAGACCCGTGAAGACTAGGTCTCGTTTTTGTGATATTATAGTATTTTACTATAAAGGATTTTAAATTATGTTATAATTACTAATGGGTCGAGGAAAGGATGATGACAATGCGAATTGCTGTAGGTAGCGATCACGGTGGATATGAACTTAAAGAAAAAATTAAATCTTATTTAAGATCACATGACCATGATGTGGTTGACTTTGGTACCGATTCAAGTGCTTCGGTTGACTATCCTGATTATGGCAAAAAAGTTGGATTGGCCATTGTATCAGGTAGTTATGATTTTGGCATCGTGCTCTGTGGTACAGGTATTGGTATCAGTATTGCTGCCAATAAAGTTCCTGGAGTTAGGGCAGCACTTGTCTACGATGAGCAAACTGCACAATTAGCCAAAGAACACAACAACGCAAACATCATTGCACTTGGTGGAAGAACGACAACTTATGAAAAAGCTATTTCAATCATCAGTGCTTTTATGTCATCTACTTTTGAACCACGACATCAATTAAGATTAGATAAAATCAAAAAGATAGAGGAGAACAAAGAAGATGAGTAAAGTTGTGATTCTTAATCACCCTTTGATCAACCATAAAATGGCAAAGATCAGAGACAAAAGAACAGGAACCAAAGAGTTCAGAGAAAGTGTGTCTGAAGTAGGTGGATTAATTACCTATGAAATCACACGCGATTTATCGACACGTGCGGTAACGATAGAAACACCGATTTGTGAAACACAAGCTTATGAGCTTGATAAACAAGTTGTTATCGTTCCCATTTTAAGAGCCGGACTCGGTATGGTTGAAGGTATCCATAACATGATACCAACAGCAAAAATTGGTCACATCGGTCTTTTCCGTGATGAAGAAACACTACAACCACAAGTCTATTATCAAAAATTTCCAAAAGAAATTATTGATGGTGTTGTCTTAGTCGTTGATCCCATGCTTGCTACCGCAGGGTCTGCATGCAAAGCGATCGATATTTTAAAAGAAAGAGGAGCAACAGATATCCGCTATGTCGGTTTAGTCGGTTGTCCTGAAGGCGTTGCACGCTTACAAAAAGAACATCCTGATGTTGCGATCTATTTAGCAGCGATGGATTCACATTTAAATGAAGTAGGGTATATCGTACCTGGTTTAGGAGATTGTGGGGATCGTTTATTTGGAACGAAATAAGTTACAAAAAACAAGACGAATCTTTATGAATTACATGATGGTGATGCAATTTATTGTATCATCCATCACACTCGCACTCATTGGCTATTATGTTGGTGGGCGTTTAAATCCTGAAAGTGATTTAGATATCATTTTAACAGGTGTAGGATTAGGTCTTGGTGTCATCATTGGTTTTATAACTTTAATACAAATGATTAAAAGTGAGGAACGTTATGAAAGAAGTATACGTCATTAGCATCATTGGTTTCATCTATTCTGTCATCTTGGCACTTGTGACGTTTCTTTTTTTCCGTGATTATACCCTTTGGGCTATTTTAGGTTCAGCAACAGCACTTTTTAATCACAGCATCATGATTCAAGTCACAACCAAAAGTAAATTTTCAACACAGCGCTACGTTTTTCATTTGATGCAGCGCTATGTCTTTTATTTAATCTTGATCGCTTTTGTTTATTTTGAAACGAAAGATTTGCCAGGTAATACCATGATTTATAGTTATGTTTTCATGTTATTAGGCATCTTTGCAATCAAGGTCGGCATTTTTATTTATCATATGCCTTTTATAAAAAAACCTGTAGAGGAAAAAAAGGAGGAAGATCAACATGACAGTGATTCTGGACTATCTTAAAAGTCTTCCCATCTATTTCTTAACGTCACTTGGTATTATGTTTGTCCTCGGTCTATTTGCAGTCATCATGGGTAAACGTATTTCTAAAATGGACGTTAAAGCAAAACCTAATCGTTTTGAAACATTGGTGATTTCAGGAATTTCAGGCTTTAATGGATTCGTGAAAGCTTATGTCGGTAAGCACTGGCGTTATGTAACACCCTTTGCTTTAACGATGGCGATGTATGTCTTTATTTCAAATATTTCAGGACTTGTCGCTTTAGATGCACCAACAAAGTATACAGCGATTACCGTTTCGATGTCACTTGTATCTTTTTATGTGGTTCAATCCACAGGGCTCGTAAGTCAGGGCTGGCGTCACTTCTTAGGTATTTTTAAACCGCTACCACCGATGGCACCACTCAACGTCGTCTCCGATGTTGTTCCGATTGTTTCCATGGCACTTCGTCTTTTCGGGAATATCGCAAGTGGTGCATTACTACTTACACTGATTTACCGATTGACGGGATGGGCATCGCTTATTGTAGCACCACCCTTACATCTTGTGTTTGATATCGGTTTTGGTCTTATTCAAACACTCGTTATCGTTTTACTCACGATCATCTTTGCCTCAATGAAATGTGATGAAGCTGATCTTGATTATATAGAATAATATTAATAGTTAATAAAGGAGAAATAAAACATGTTACAAACACTATTTGATTTTGTAGTTCGCATTCTAGATGTTGTACCTAATGAATTTTACAGAAGTGGTTTAGCTTATATCGGTGCAGGTATTGCCGTATTCACTGGTTTCGGTACTGCGATTGGTCAAGGTATTGCTGCATCTAAAGGTGTTGAAGCCGTTGGTAGACAACCAGAAGCATCAGGTAAGATTACAGTCACCATGCTTATTGGTCAAGCAGTTGCTGAAACAACAGGTATTTACGGATTAATTATTGCCTTCATTTTAATTTCAAAATAAAAAAAAGGATTTGATGATTAGTGAACTTAGACGAAATATTTAGCGAGGCAGCCGATTCGGTCATAGAAGGTCTTTATTCAGCGTTTAATCGACCTGATATTATTCTTCTCAACATCCTTGCCTTCATCGTTTTACTTTTGGTGATCAAAAAGTTTTTCTGGGAAAAAATCACGCATTTTGTTGATGCAAGACAAAAAGCGATGATGGAAGCTATGGAAAACGCTGAATCTGAACGCGCTCGCGCGATTGAGATTCAAACAAAAGCAACCAAAGATTATGAAATGATGAAAGAAGAAACCAAACAACTTAAAGAAAGATTAACCCAAGAAGCTTACAAACAACAAGAAGAACTTGTTGAAGCTGCAAAACAAGAAGCGAAAAGACGTCTTGAACAAACAGAAAAAGATATCGCTTTTGAAATTGAACAAGCCAATGAAGACATCAAAAAATCGATTAAGACCATTGCGTTTGCTGCAGCTGAAAAAATTGTTAAGCGTGAAATCGATGCATCAGTCCATCAGGATATCATCGAAGAAATCATACGGGAGAATGAGAAATAATGCCCACATCGAAGCATGCCAAGGCACTTTTTAGTCTTGCAAAAGAACAAGAAAAGATCGATACAGTCAACTATCAATTTGAATCATTCATTGATGAATTAAAAAAGTTTGATACGTGGACAGTAATGATGGACTCACCCATGGTCCCTTTTTCTGATAAGATAAAAAAAATCGATGCTTTGCCCTATGATGTGCTATTCTTATCTTTCCTAAAAACACTTGCTGAAAAAAGTCAAATGTCTGCACTACAAGAGATCTTCTCACAGTGGACAAAACTCGTTAGAACACATTTGAAAATTGCACATGTCAATGTGATATCAGCACAAAAATTAACAAAAGAGACGGAAATGAAGTTATTAAAAGCGATAGAGCCCACATTTCCCAATCATCGTGTCTTCCTGCATTTGCATGTAGATAAGACACTTATTGGTGGCTTAAAGGTCATTTACCAAGGTCAAGCGCTTGATCGCTCGATTGCTCGTGAGCTTGAAGAACTCTATCAGATGATATAAGGGGCGTGAACACATGTCAAAAATAAAAGTAACTGAAATGACTGAAATCATTAAAAAACAGATTCAGTCATATGAACAAGATGTCAAATTAGAAAATATAGGAAAAGTTCTTTCAGTCGGTGATGGGATCGCCATTGTTTATGGACTTCAACAAGCCATGATGGGTGAACTCCTTGAGTTTCCCCATGATGTCAAAGGACTTGTCTTCAACTTAGAAGAACACAGTGTTGGTGTCATCCTTCTTGGAAGAAGTGAACTAATCAAAGAAGGCGATACCGTTAAAACAACAAAACGTATCTTTGAAGTTCCTGTCGGAGAAGAACTTTTAGGTCGTGTCGTCAATCCTTTAGGTGAACCTCTTGATGCAAGAGGACCGATTGATGCGAAAAAGTATTTACCTGTTGAAAGAAAAGCACAAGGTGTTATGCAACGTGGTTCAATCAACGCTTCCATGGAAACAGGGATTAAAGTCATTGATGCGTTAGTACCTATTGGTCGTGGACAAAGAGAACTCATCATCGGTGACAGACAAACCGGTAAAACGACATTAGCTGTCGATACCATCTTAAACCAAAAAGGCAAAAATACGATTTGTATTTACGTTGCGATTGGTCAAAAGGAATCATCAGTAACCTCTTTAGTTCAATTATTTAATCAACATCAAGCCATGGATTACACCATTGTTGTTTCTGCAGGGGCATCCAAAGAAGGTACACTTCTTTATTTAGCACCTTTTGCAGGTGTTACCATGGGTGAATATTTCATGGAACAAGGTAAAGATGTTTTAATTATCTACGATGATTTATCAAAACATGCGGTTGCCTATCGTGAATTATCCCTATTATTACGTCGTCCACCAGGAAGAGAAGCATATCCAGGGGATGTCTTTTACCTACACTCAAGATTATTAGAAAGATCAGCGCGCTTAAATGATAAGTTAGGTGGAGGCTCAATTACAGCACTTCCCATTATCGAAACCAAAGCGGGTGATATTTCAGCCTATATTTCAACAAACGTTATTTCGATTACCGATGGACAAATCTTCTTAGAAGCTGAATTATTCTATTCAGGTATTCGTCCAGCGATCAACGCTGGATTATCCGTTTCACGTGTCGGCGGTGCCGCACAGTGGAAAGGGATGAAGAAAGTTGCCGGAACGTTACGTATTAACTTAGCAAACTATCGTGAACTCGAGTCATTTGCACAGTTTGGATCAGATCTAGATCCCAGTGCTAAAAAGCGTCTTGAGCGTGGTAGAAAAACCGTTGAACTTTTAAAACAAGATGTTCATGAACTCGTTCAAATGCCTACACAGATTGTAACAATTTATGCACTATCAGAAGGCTTAATGGATGATCTTAACTTAGAACAGGTTAAAGCTTTAGAATCTGAGATTAGCCAAGGTTTAAAAATGAACGATCTTGGACAAAAGATTCACAAGCATTTATTAGATACAAAGACACTTCCAGATAAGAAAGACATGGATACCTTTATTCAGAATTTAAAGAGGGTTATCTGATGGGATTAAAGGATATTAAGCTTCGGATGAATGCCGTCAAAAAGACGTCATCCATTACACAGGCGATGCATAATATTGCCCTATCCAAAATTAAAAAAGCTACAGAGCTATCCAATCGTTCGTTTGACTTTGTCTCTAAGATCGAAGAGATATTAGCTTATGCAAGTCATTCACTTGATGAAGCACATCGCATGATGAAAGAAGCGGATGGATCAAAGAAGTTATTCGTGTTAATCACATCGGATAGAGGGCTTTGTGGATCTTATCACAATAACCTCTTTAAAGCCTTTTTAGAAGATACTAAGGATTTGGACAAAGATGCATATCAAATGGTTGTACTGGGCAAAAAGGGGTATTATTTCGCGTTAAAACGTAAACTCCCTATGGTCAATAAAGAGATTATCTTTAATCGCGATGATGTCACAACCATGTCGTTTAGATCATATGCCACAGTCATCAAAGATGTCTTTATGAGCAAAACGGTTGATGAGGTTGTTTTATATCACAGCCACTACATCAATACAGCAACTCAGGAAGTCAAAAAAGAAACAATTTTGCCTGTTATCTATGATAAACCAGATCACTCAAAATCAGATTATATCTATGATATACCTGCTGAAGAAGTGATTGATCAAGCCATGGAAATTTATATTGAATCACGCATTTTTGCTGCCCTTGCAGATGCTAAACTCTCTGAGCATGCATCCAGAATGGTAGCGATGAAAAGTGCGACTGATAATGCGAATGATATTGTTGACAGATTGCACACCATGTATCACCGTGCGCGTCAACAAGAAATCACATCAGAACTCATTGACGTCGTCAATGGTTCGAATGTTTAGGAGGAATCAAGATGCAAGGAAAAATAACACAGGTCATCGGACCTGTCGTAGATGTTTACTTTGAAGATCAGCTACCTGCCATCTACGATGCGCTCATCGTGATGAATGGTGATAAAAAAGTTACCCTTGAAGTTGCATTACACATGGGGGATAATATTTGTCGTACCATCGCTTTAGAGCCTACAGAAGGTTTAAGAAGAGATTTGGTCGTTGAAGCGACTGGGGCTCCTGTACAAGTACCCGTAGGTAAGGCTGTATTAGGTCGTATCTTTAATGTGCTTGGCGAACCGATTGATGAAGGAAAACCGATTGATGATGCACCAAGAATGAGTATTCACCGTCCCTCTCCTCCATTTCATGAATTATCAGCTGAAGTTGAAATTTTAGAAACCGGGATTAAAGTCATTGACTTATTAGCACCTTATATCAAAGGTGGAAAGATTGGTCTGTTTGGTGGTGCCGGTGTTGGTAAAACCGTTTTGATTCAAGAATTGATTCATAACGTTGCACAAGAAAGACAAGGTATTTCTGTATTTGCCGGTGTTGGTGAACGTACAAGAGAAGGTTATGAACTGTTTCAAGAAATGACTGAATCTGGCGTTATTGATAAAACAGCACTTGTTTTTGGTCAGATGAATGAAGCACCTGGTGCCAGAATGAGAGTCGGTTTAACCGGCTTAACGATGGCAGAATATTTTAGAGATACTGAAAAGACAGATGTTTTACTCTTTATTGATAATATCTTCCGTTTTATTCAAGCGGGTAGTGAAGTATCAGCACTTTTAGGTAGAATGCCTTCAGCGGTTGGTTATCAACCAACGCTTGCTACTGAAATGGGTAGACTGCAAGAAAGAATTACATCAACGAAACATGGATCCATCACATCGATTCAAGCGATTTATGTACCTGCTGATGACTACACGGATCCAGCACCTTCTACCGTGTTCTCGCATTTGGATGCGACAACAAACCTTTCTAGAAAATTAACTGAAATTGGGATTTATCCAGCGGTAGATCCGCTCGCATCAACCTCTCGTGCTTTAGCACCTCATATCGTGGGCAAAGAACATTATGAAGTCGCACGTACCGTCCAAAAGATGATTCAAAGATATCATGAACTCTTAGATATCATTGCGATTTTAGGTATGGATGAATTAACAGATGAAGATAAACTCATCGTTCATCGTGCAAGACGTCTGCAGACCTTCTTATCACAAAACACCCATGTTGCTGAACAGTTCACAGGTGTACCGGGATCGTTTGTTCCACTCAAGGAAACCATAAGAGGCTTTAAAGAAATAATTGATGGCAAACATGATCATCTTCCTGAAGATGCATTTATGATGGTTGGTACGATTGATGATGCCATTGAGAAGGCGAAAAACTTATGATGTTTAAAGTGCTTACCCAACAGGGTAAAACCATCACAGATGACATCGATTTTGCTATTATCAAAAGTCAAGATGGTGAAGTCGGCATCTTAGATAACCATATTCCCATTGTCATTTCTGTTAAACATGGGCATGTCAAACTTGAACGTGGTAAAGATGTGACGTATGTCGTTTTGGAACAAGCCTTAGTTGAATTTAGAGATAATGTCTTATCCATTTTAGCGCTTGAAGCACAAATCGGACAAACACTTGAACAAGCAAGAAATGCCTTTGATAAGATGAAGAAGGAAAAACTTGAATTGACTAAAAAAGAAAACGTTGATTTCTTTCAATTAGAAAAAGAGTTAAAGGAAAATATTAAGAAGAGTAAGGCAGGTCAACTCTAGGAGGTTTCTTATGGATGAACTGATCTATTTTGTATCACTCATTATTTTCTTTGCTGTTTCTTTAAGAGTGTTAAGAGCACTTCATATCGAAAACAAATTTGAAAAATTTAAGATTTGGGAAATTAAAGCAGCTTATTTTTTACTTGCACTTGTGATGGCTCATCAATTATCAGAAGTTATGGTTAAGCTCTCACAACTCTTAGTTGGATATTTTAATTAGCATAGGGATAACCTATGCTTTTTGATAGGTGAATGATGAAAAAATTGGTACTGATTGTTATCATGTTAGGGATTCTGTTTAGCGCATCATCATGTGATGCGTTTTTAAACTTTGATGAAGATATTCTAGCGATGGAAGCTGATATTCTTGCTCAAATTCCTGATGAGATTAACGATGATTTTGATATTGCTATCGATGATAAGTATGAGATAACTTTTACCATCGGTGATGTGTCATCTGAAGGTCAATTTATCTATGAATCACCTTTTTACGATCAAGAAGAAACACTTTATGTTTCCATTAAACGGGGTAGATCTGAGATCACCTTTGAGAAAGACGTAATGTTTATCGCTGAAGATTCCGGTTTAAATGAAACAAAAATCTACTTAAACTTAAACGTAGGCGCAAATGAGATTAACAAAGATACTTATCTACAAACCAATGTTAGAGTTGAAACAAAAAAGAATGGTGAAGATATTGTCGATCACCAAACCAGTGAAGCACAAGTCAGAGGTCGCGGTAATTCAACATGGTGGAGTTACCCCAAAAAGCCCTATCGGTTACACTTTGATAAAAACACATCAATCTTAGGGATGAAAGAAGCAAAAAACTACGTGTTACTCGCTGAATATGCCGATAAATCATTGATTCGTAATGCCATTACGCATAAGATGGCAACTTTATTCTCACACATTGATTATCATTTAGACATTAGATTTGTTGAACTTTTTATCAACGATGAATACCAAGGGGTTTACTTACTCACTGAGCAAATTGAAAATCACCCCAATAAACTAGGACTTCTATCAGAAGCGGGAGTCGTCGATACCAATTATTTATTTGAACTTGATATGCGTTTTTATGAACAAGAAATTCCTGAAGGTTTTGACTGGTTTTTAGTTGATCGTCATCCTTACCAGATTAAAGATCCTGATCCAGATGATCTTCTTTATACGAATGCCCATGCAGAGCATCTACAAAGCTATATGTATGCTTTAGAAACAGCACTTATTGAAAAAGAGGGTTATGATTTATTTTTAGATGTCGATAACGCGATTGATTTTTTCCTGATTCACGAGATAGCTAAAAATGTCGATGTTGGTTGGAGTTCAGTCTTTATGATTAAACATGCATCAGGTCCGATCAGCTATGGACCCTTATGGGATTTTGATTTTGCATATGGAAATGCAGATTATATCGATTATGGACCAGATAACTGGTATGGTATGCGTGAATGGAAAAATCGCATGTTCATTTTAATGATGCAAATCCCTAGTATTAGAACAGCATTTAAAGAACGTTTTGAAATGTATTATGAAGATATTTTACCTGAAATGAGTGCGATGATTCCCGTTTTAGGACAATCATTAGAAGCTATGGCAGCTCGTAATTTTGAAAAATGGCCTATTTTATCAACCTATGTTTGGCCAAACCCTTGGGAAATGTTGATCAGAGATACATATGATGGTCAAGTTGATTATGTTCATACATATCTCATCATGAGAAGCAACTGGATAGATCAAGCTTTAGAGGGTTCATCGTATCTTTCTGGACATTTCGATAATTAAAAAAGACTATGCATCGATATAGCATAGTCGTGGATCTAAAGGTGTACAACCGATGAAAAGATGTTTGATGTCATCTAAGTTGTCATCTTTTCTTTTGAGTGACACATCATAAGAAATAACATCGGTAAATTTCTTTTCATTAATTTCAGCTTTATCTAAAAGATAGTGATCAATTTCAGAGACATGTTTATAACTGAAAGTGATTGAATAACTGGGTAAATAGATTTTCTCATAAAACTTAGCGATTTTCATGACATCCGCACAAGCTTTCGTATACGCTCTAACAAGTCCTCCTGATCCCAGTTTAATACCCCCAAAGTAGCGGACAACGACACATAAGATGTTAGTAACATCGTGATGTTTTAAAACTTCTAAAATGGGAATACCTGCAGTTCTTGAGGGTTCACCATCATCTGAGGCAGTTTGTTGTTCCTGGTTTTCTCCATATAGAGATGCACTGCAGTAGTGATTAGCTTTTGGATAAAGGGATTTTGCATCCTCTAGCGATAACTGAAGATCATCAAGGGTTTCTAAAGGATAAAGAATAGCGATAAAAACAGATTTATTGACTTCATAGGATAAGATAGTTTTTTCCTTTAAATAACGCACATTTATCACCAATAGTAGTATATCATATTTACACTTTTTTCATTTTGTGATAGCATAGAAATGCGTTGTTTAAGCATATATTAAAATATGTTATATATATAAAATTTGGGGGTACTCCATGAAACGTGCAATTGTAGATACATCAACAGGTGGCTTAGATTACTATCCATTTGACCACAATGTTAAAATGATTCGAATTAAAATATTTATGAATGAAAAAGGCTATTTAGATGGCTCTGAACTCAAAGCAGATGAGTTTTATCGCATCATGAGGGATCATCCAGATATGGTACCAAAAACGAGTCAACCTTCCGTAGGTGAAGTGATACAGTTTTTTGAAGATCTTTATCAAGAAGGTTATGATGAGTTTTTTGTTACAACAATCGCATCCGTACTTTCAGGAACGCATAACGCGATTTCGCTTGCAGCAGAAGAACTTAAAGATAAAATGAAAATCAGAGTCTTTGATACAAAGACAGTCTGTTTTTCTGAAGGGTTATTTGCACTAGAAGCGGATAAGATGTTACAAATGGGAAAAACATTTGATGAAATCGAAGAGAAATTATCAGATATGCGTAAGAAAAACACCATTTTCTTTGCTGTTGATTCATTAACTCAACTCGTTTTAAATGGACGTTTATCTGGTGCGCAAGCATTCATGGGTAAACTGTTGAAAATTAAACCGATTTTACAAGTTCAAGAATCTGGGCATATCGTTTCCATCGAAAAGATTAGAAACATCAAAAATGCGTTGTCATCCATATCAAGCAAAGTTCAAGCATATGCAAATGGAAGAAATTTTGATGCGTATATTTTATATACAGGAAATCCAAGATTGAGAGATTTTTTTGTTGAAACATTAAAAGATGAGTTAGGATTAGAAAACTTGTATGAAGCACCATCAACACCTGTGGTTGGAGCACATATCGGTCCAGATGTCATTGGTGTCGGCATCTTTATAAAAGATTAATACATGAAAACGGTCTAAATATAAATCTAGACCGCTTTTTTTTGATAAGTGACTAAGATCAAATTTTCTTCATGCTTGACATCGGTGAGATCAAATTCCAATTGATGATTGCCAAATAGTTTTGTACCACCACCTAATAGATGTGGTGTGATGGCAATAACCATTTCATCGATAAGATGATCATCTAAAAGTGATTGAACTAATACCCCACCACCAATCAGCCATAGAGCTTTACCCGGTTGTTTTTTAAGACCTAAAACTAACTTCTTAGGATCTTCATTAGTCATGATACCATAAGGAATTTCATAGGGTTTTGATGAGAAGACATAAGTCTTAAGTCCTTGATATGGCCAAGGCGAATGATTAACTATCCAATCATAGGTTTTTCTTCCTAATAAGATGGTATCAATATGACTCAACAAATCTTTATAAGAACTTTTCACCATATCCAGATGATCAAAAGCATTCAAAAATGAGAGATCATCGTCAGGCCCAGCAATATAACCATCCAAACTCATCGCAATATATAAGATCACTTTTCGCATAGAACCACCTCAACATTATCCTATCATGATATTTAGCGATACTCAACAGAAACACAATCCCATGTGATATGAATCATGGTATAATATTTACGGTGAAAAAAATGAGTACAATCAACAGAGCTATTAGAGTTATTAATGTTTTACAAGAAAATGGATATGAAGGTTATATCGTGGGTGGTGCAGTACGTGACCACCTTTTAGGTGTACCTACTACAGATATCGATATCACAACGAATGCGAAACCTTACCAGGTTGCTAAGTTATTTAAAACGGTACCTACAGGCATTAAATACGGAACAGTAACCGTTCTTTTTGGTACGGATCAATTTGAAGTAACAACCTATCGTGTTGATGGAGAATATCAAGACGCAAGACATCCAGAAGAGGTTAGTTTTATTGCTACAGTAGAAGATGATGTCAAGCGTCGTGATTTTACAATCAACGGTATGTTGATGAATGACAAGCGTGAAGTTATTGACTATGTCGGTGGTAAAGAAGATTTAAGAAACAAACTGATAAAGACGATAGGTGAGCCATTTCAGCGCTTTGATGAAGATGCACTTCGCATGATGAGAGCCTTTTATTTTCAAGCAAAATTAGGATTTCAAATCGATCGAAATACAAGAGATGCTATTACATCCTTAAGACATAAATTATCAAATGTTGCCAACGAACGTATCTTGGTAGAACTGATAAAAATGTTTAAAGGACCCTACGTTAAACGAGCGATTCAATCCATGATAACGACACAGGTACATGACGTATTACCTGGACTTAACAAAGGTTTAGAATATGCATTAACATGTGATGATATGCCTTATGTAGATGCATTCTTCACGATGGCATTTACACTGCACGGTAGCGTTCCAAAAGAATGGACATTTTCTAACAAACATAGACATCGTTATGAAATGGGAAGCTTTTTAGCTAATCAGCCACAACCCTATGATCCTTATACGCTTTATACCTATGGCCTTGATTTGTGCCTCTTAGGTAACAAGGTTGCTCATATCTTAGGGAAAGCCAAAAACTTTAAACGTCAAATCGAAGAAGCATTTAAAAACTTGCCGATTCAAAGTGATCTTGATTTAAAACTTAGAGCTAACGATATGATTTCACTTGCCAATAAAAAAGCGGGTGCTTGGGTCAAGCAGATGCAAACAGAAATGGTTAAAGAAGTTTTAAATGGTCGCGTTAAAAATGAGAAAAATGAACTAGAAGCCTATCTTCTAGCACATATCAAGGAGTAAATCTATGGAACTAAATGAAAATCAAAAGTATACGATCGTAGCCAAAGTTGAGTCGATTAATAGTGGTGCACATTTCTGCAACACAACAGTTGTTACAACCGATGGTGAACACATCAATTTAAAACTTGAGTTTGAACAATTAAGCGAACTATCGATGGGAAAAGTTTATCAGTTCGAAGCGCTCGCTATGGTAAAGATCGAAGATGAGCTTGTTTTAAAATGCATCAAGATAACCCCAGCTGAAAAAGTGCTTGATGATGAAGCGTTAGAAGAAATTTTAGAAAAGTTTTATATCTATGCACCAATCCCAATGATGACGATTAAAAGAGGGATTGAATCTTATTTAAATAAAATTGAAAATGAAATTTTAAAGAAAATCACGAAAAAAATATATAAAGAAAATGAAAAAACCTTTTATCTTCACCCTGCAGCAACCAAGTTCCATCACGCCTATGTGGGTGGTTTGTCCTATCATACCTATACGATGTTAAAACTTATTGATCCTTTTATTCATGTATATCCTTATTTAAACCGTGATCTGCTTTATGCAGGAACTATTTTGCACGACATGTCGAAGATTAATGAGATCAGTGGTGTTGATGGTGAATACACGAAAGAAGGTTTGTTGATCGGGCATTTAGTGATGCAAACTGTAGACATTGACCGCGTGTCACGTGAACTAGGTTATGAGCAGACTGAAGAAGTTCTTATGTTAAAGCACATGATTATTTCACATCATGGACAATATAATTTTGGATCACCTAAAAAGCCACAAACAGGAGAAGCATTACTATTATGGTTTATCGATACGATTGATTCTAAGTTTACAGTCTTAGGTGATACGCTAACAGATACTGTAGAAGGTACATTTACACAAATGATGTCCGTCATGGATAAGATGAAATTTTATAAGCATAAAATCAAATAGAAAAGGAGCTACTGCTCCTTATCAGTCTGTAGACAAAAGGGTCTTTTCTAAACAGAATATCTGTTTGGATCGACTCTTTTTTTGTTTTTGTGGATAAAAATAAAAAAATGAGCTCTTTTGGCTCAATATCGATAAGAACTTAAAGAGATTTACCACATGAGTGTGGCTAATTTCTTTAAATTGTACATGCTGAAAATCATGAGGCTTCGATCCTCATTCTTTTTAAGTCCTCTAAGATAGGTAAATCCCAGACAGTGATTCATCTTAGCGATACCGAACACCCTCTCAATGGATGTTTTTCTCTTGGGATATAAAGTTTTCCCTGTCTCTGATAAACGAGCTTCTCGAGTGAGCGGTCTCACATATTCGTACTGATGTCTCATGAGTACTTTAGTTTTCTGCTTTGTGCAGTGCGCTTTGAGTGGACAGTTCATACAATCTTTGACCGAGGTCTTGTACTCACGATAACCGAGTTTGTTCGTCCCACGATAGGTCAAAATCATGTCGTTTGGACAGATGTAATAGTCATGCATATCGATATACTTGAATCTGAACTTGGTGATATACATCTCACCACCAGCTCCCCCTTGACCCGCCTTTCCAAGGGGTCTCTTGTAGGGGATGACAGGTAATACATCGCGCTTGTAGATCTCGTGGAGTAACACGGGATTGTCATAGCCCGAATCCATCACTGCGACCTCTACTTCATCATGTGCCTCAATGTAATCGATCACGGTATCCAAGGCTGTTTGACCATCATGAAGATTTCCAGGGAAGACCTCAGATGCCAAAACCCAACCGTTTTCATCGCTGACGACCTGGTTGCTATAGGCTAACTGACGCTCTTTTTCACCTTTATGAAACATTCCACAGTCAGGATCTGTTAAACTCTTGGTCACTTTCTTGGGTTCATCAAAATTGACTTCAGGTTTTCCTTCTTCAACACGCAGTTCATTGATCTCCTCTTGAAGCTGTTTGACATAGCGGTGTGTCGAATCGTTGATGAGTATATCGTTGACATGTCGTTTATTCGCGTAGGCTTTGATATGTGTGGAGTCGACGAAGATGTTGTCCATCTTAACGAGTTTAAGCTTCATCGCTTGATATAAAATCGTATTAAAGATTTCTTCAAAGACCGTTGTCCCTTCGAAACGTCTCATATAGTTTTTACCAAAGGTGGAGAAGTGAGGAATGTCATCGTTGAAATCGCATCCTAAAAACCATCGATATGCGACGTTGACTTCGATCTCTTCAATCGTTCTTCTCATCGAACGAATGTTGAATAAGTATTGGATGAAGACGATCTTGAAGAGAACGACGGGATCAATCGAGGGTCTTCCGATCTCGTCTGCGTATAAATCAGAAACGATATCATAGATGAAGTCGAAGTTGATGGCTCTATCAACTTTGCGGATGAGGTGATTGTTAGGAATGATTTTCTCCATATCCATAATGAAGACATTGTTTCGATTATTTTTTTGGTTACGCGTGAGCATAAAAACACCACCTTTTGGCTTTATTTTATCACTTAACTATATATTTATATATAGTTAAAATCATATTTCTTTAAAAAATCATAGGGTATATAAAAAAAGTACCTCAAAATGAGATACTTTGTCTACAGACTGAAAAGGAGCTACTGCTCCTTATTTTTTTTATCTTTTAACCAAAAGAAAAGCGGCTAACTTAGCCGCTTATTGCTTATAAACCTGATTTTAAAATGGTGAACCAAGTACCATAAAGGTCTTCATAGTTCTGATCAAACACACCATCAGCTGATAATAAGTATTCATCAAGTTGACGTAAGTTGATTTCACGAATCG
>JAVEQT010000078.1:0-5923 GCA_034007485.1 Acholeplasmataceae bacterium | reverse complement strand
AAGAAGATCAACTTAACTGGTAAAGATGTCTGTTTTTCAAATGGAATCTTTTTCAAACACAACAAAGAAACAAAAAAGGTTAAACAGTTTATACCTTTTCCATGTGAAGAACATCGAGAAGATTGTAATGAAAATCTGTTTTTCAATGTTGATACTACACTAGGTCATGAAGCTTATCGTATCGTCATTGTTGAAGAAAAAATAGAAGTTTTTTATCACAAGGTCAATGGTTTGTTTTACGCTTTAAAAACGTTATATCAAATATTTAGAAAAGACAAAAAATGTGTACCAGCTTTAGAACTTTTTGATGAACCTGATCTTGCGTTTCGTGGATTCATGTTAGACATTTCAAGAAACAAAATACCAACATTAAATACACTCAAAAGCTATGTCGATATTTTATCTGACTTAAAATACAATCACTTCGAATTATATGTTGAAGGATTCAGTTATGAATACCCCTCATTTAAAGAACTCTATGATGAAACGATGACTCCTTTGACACCTAAGGAATTCAAAAAACTAGAAAAATATGCAAAAGAACGCATGATTGACCTTGTACCTTGTCATAATGGTTTAGGACACATGACCGCTTGGTTAAAGCATTATCCTGAGTTAGCTATTATGCCAAAAGGTATGTTTTTTTGGGGAGCACATCGCGATCCATCAACCATCAATCCCCTAGATCCAAAAAGCTTGGAACTTGTTAAAACCTTTTATCAGGATGCAATCAATGATTCATCTTCAAAGTTTTTCCACATGAATTTAGATGAGCCTTATGAGTTAGGACATGGAAAAACAAAAGATGTGGCTAGCAAAATCGGTGTTGGACAAATGTATTTAGATTATGTTTTAAAATTATATGATTTTGTTAAAAACAATAAGAAAACCCCATTGATTTGGGGAGATGTACTTAATCATTATCCTGAAATGATTGAAAAACTACCTAAAGATTTAATCTTTGTTGATTGGGGTTATGATTATGATTATCCTTTTTATCAAACGTTAAAAAGATTAGGTAATCTTAATGTTAAATTTGTTGCTGCTCCAGGAACTTCAACATGGAATTCCATCACAGGTCGTACGACAACAATGATTGAGAACATCAGACAAGCTTGTCTGCATACCAAAGAAAATAACGGATTGGGCATGCTTTTAACCGAGTGGGGAGATAACGGTCACCTACAACCTTTTGTAGTGAGTCTACCTGCCATTGTATATGGCGGTTTAGAATCATGGCAC
This sequence comes from Acholeplasmataceae bacterium, assembly GCA_034007485.1. Taxonomy (GTDB): domain Bacteria; phylum Bacillota_I; class Bacilli_A; order Acholeplasmatales; family Acholeplasmataceae; genus Peloplasma. Next base: position 4,681 of record JAVEQT010000078.1, on the reverse strand, counting down.
GCTCGTCTTCATAATATAAAAGAGATTAGAGAATTCATCGATCAAATCATCTTAAACGAACCTGTTGATCGCACGGGTAAACTCATCATGAATTTAGGTAGGTATACAGATGAAGAACCAACGTATACCTATAATGGAACAAAGCTTTTTGATGTTATTAGATTTGCACAAAATGCAGATCTTGAACACCTCCAAGAATCATTTTTTGATCAATTTCATCATCATCCCATCGGGCATAAAGATGTTTTCGATCGGATGATGGAAAATATCGGTCTCATGGAAGTCCATTATAAAAGAATTAGACCACGCTATAAATCAGGGGTTTTATATAAAGCAGAGATCAATTTAGCAATCAGAATGCTTAAAGCTTTATTACTCATGATGCATTCACAACATGGTGACTGTCGAAATCTTGAGTATCTTGATGAAAAGAAATGGTTATTTGAACAATATCCAAAAATCTTAAAAGACTTTGAAAAGATTTGGTTAGCACGAAATAAAAAAGGTGGCTTAGAAGAATCGATGAAGCCTTTAAGAGTGTTAGGAGAATTTATCAACGAAATCCAAAATTACAATTTTATCGAAAGAAATCGAAGACATCTAAAATCACTTAAACATTATCAGAAAAAATTTACGAGCATGAACTAAAAAAAATGGGTCCTCGGACTCATTTTTGATTTTCTAGGATAAACTGAATACCTCTTGTAATAATACTCTTTGTGATCTCAGCCATTTCTTCAGGTGATTCTTTCATATTGTTGTTTAGCCAAAGTCTTAAGATACCAATAAATGAATTAAGAACTGAGATGTAATAGTATTCCATCTTAGAAGCATCCTTTGCTGTCTTAGATCGTTTAAAGGATGTCTGAAAAGCATTACGACCGAGATTATAGACCTTTTCAACAAAGTGTGGATCCGCATTCTTATTTAAAAGAAGTAAGAAGAGTTGATGATATTTCGATGCGATTTGATAGACATCGTAAAAGATTTGATTGTTAAAATATGACATATCTTTTTCACTGCGTTTTAAAAGAATAAGTAGTTCAACCCAAACCTCAGATTCAATATTTTCAATGAGTTCTTTAACACTTTGAAAATGGGCATAAAATGTAGTTCTATTAATGTTAGCTTCGTAACATAATTCTTTGATTGTGATATCTTGTATAGGTTTTGTCTCAACCAATCGATATAAAGCTTCCTTTAATAACGTATGGGTCACTCTGACGCGGTGATCTATTTTTTGTTGATTCATAAACTCACTTCCTCTTAACTTTAGGTTATCACAAAACGTCAAAAAATAAACAACATGTTGATGGGAAAAACAATGTGTTGTCGATTATTCCCCATCATATTGCTTGAAACGTGTGGATTAATCAACACATGATGAAAAGATGTTGATAAACGACATAAAACACGTTATTTTATCGTTTTAATGTCTTTAAGCTTCCCATTATACTGAAGTTGAGGGAGGTTATTTATGAAAAAATATGTCATTATCATTCTTACTGTTTGTTTAATTATATTATCCGTTTGGTTGCTTAATAAAGTTACTGTGAATTATGATATGAAACGGTATTTACCAGAAGATCATGAGCTCGTGAAGGGCATAGATATCCATGATGATCTTTTTGGTGTTTCTAGCTACACGTATTTGATTATTGAAGATCAAACATTAGGTGAAGCTTTATTACTCAAAGAAGATTTAAAGACTATGGAGCATGTGGCGCATATCGCATTTGTTGATGATGTGCTCAATGAACTTTCTTTTGGTATGTTTTTATCTTCACAAGATCTAGCAACTCAACAAACATTCAATCAAGCATTGGCAGCATATATGGCAACAGGTATGCGTTTTGCTGAAGCTTATTACAACATCATTTTAAGTTTACCTCTAGGAAGTCAAGATGCTTTCTTATCACAACTTGCAACTTATCAAAAAGATGATCTTTACAAAATGATGATTCAGTTTGATCTTGAATCAAGTTCTAAAGATATTGAACCCTTGATTGATCAAATCAAAACTGAACTTGATGATCAAGACATTGCTTATACATTAGTTGGCGGAGTCATGTCTGATCTATTTGTAAGACAATCCATTGAAGATGAAGTATTAAAAATCACATGGATCTTAATTCCTCTTGTTCTTATCATCTTGCTTGTGATGACACCTTCTTTTGCAGATCTCATCATTTTTATGATCGTCAGTGGTGTTGCAATATTACTCAATCTAGGAACTAATGCAATCTTTAAAGATATCTCATTTATCACACAATCCATGGCCATTGCTTTGCAGCTGGCTATCTCTTTGGATTACATTATCTTTATTGTTCACAGATATCATAAAGACCGCATGTCAGATGAAAAAGATCAAGCGATGAAGTCATCATTGAAACATGTAACCCAACCCGTTATTGCTTCAGTCGTAACAACAGGTGTTAGTTTTCTTGCGCTTGTCTTTATGCGTTTCACCATTGGTATGGATATTGGTCTCGTTTTCTTAAAGGCTGTCATCCTTTCTGGACTCTCATCATTGATATTAGGACCAGTCATCATCAAATGGTTAGACCCATGGATGTTAAAATCAAAACATAAAGTGTTCGTACCTAAGTTCAGTGCCTTTTCAAAGTTTGTCTATAAGTTAAGATATGTTTTTCTCGCGGTATTTATTCTAGCAATTGTACCTGCTTACTATTTTCAATCACAAAACGATTTCATTTATGGTGAATCAGCCTTAATTGGAAGTGCAGGATCCTCATATGATGAAGATATCAATCTTCTTGTCGAAAACTTTGGTCATGAGCAGCAAGTCATCATTTTGACCAATCAAGATAGTATCAAAGAACTACAACTGTACCAATCACTTTTAAGTGATACATCACTTCCCATAACATCACTACAAAGTTATGTATACTATCAATCTATCATTTCAGATCCCCTTATTTTAGCATCGCTTTCACCACAGTTTAATCAAGAAAACTATAGCAGGATGATTCTGACTTTAAATATGGAAGAAGAATCTGATGAAAGTTTTGCGATAACAGAAGCTTTGATGGAAAAATTAAAGGACATCGATTTTGAAGAAGCCTATCTCATCGGTTCAACACAAGCAGCTTTATCCATGAAAGAAGTGATTGAAGAAGACTACTTTTATGTCACACTGATTGCACTTGGTTTAATCATGGTTGTCATCTTCATCTCATTTAAAAATTGGATCTTGCCGATTATCTTACCGTTAGTCATTTTAACATCTGTCTTTTTAGCGATGAGCGTTCCCTATTTTGCAGATTACTCACTATCTTTTTTGGGATATCTCATATGTTCTACGATTCTACTAGGAGCTACGATAGACTATGCGATTCTTTTCACTAAGAGGTATATTGAACTCCGTGACGAATTCGATGTTCACTTAAGTGTCGAAAAAGCGATTGAAGATAGTGCACCTTCCATTATGACATCTGCACTCATCTTTTCAGTCGCTGGTTTATCCATCAGTTTCATCTCATCGGTTTTAGCGATTAAGCAAATTGGATTACAAATTGCTTTAGGGGCTTTCTTTGGTCTTCTTTCAGTATTAGTCTTACTCCCACAACTTTTGTTCATCTTTGATCACTGGATTAAAAAATCCAAAGTAAAATTGAAATAGAAATTTGAAACACTAAGTGAAGATGACAAACTCTTCACTTTTTTCTTTCAAAAAACATTCAAGTGATGATACAATAGGCTTGTACATTGAAAATGACACGAGGCTCTTATGAAAATTATTGCACATCGTGGGCTGTCATCACAAGCCCCAGAAAACACGATTAAAGCATTTGAACTTGCCGGAAAAGAACAACGTTTTTTCGGTATTGAATGTGATATCCATGAAACTAAGGATCATGCGTTTGTTGTCATGCATGACAACAATTTAAATCGCATGTGTAACGTTGATAAAAACATTAAAGATTTAACGTTAAAAGAGATTAAGAAGTTTAAGATTAAATCGGGAAATCATGTCAATCTTTACAACAAAGAAAAAATCCCAACATTTGAAGAATACTTAGATGTGTGCAGTTTTTATGATAAGGTCGCAGTGATAGAGGTCAAAGAAGTTTTTGAACTTTCATCTCTTACTGAAGTCGTTAACATGATTGAAAATCATCCAGGATTAAGAACAGTTTTAATTTCATTCAATGTGAATTATCTCAAGTACCTTCGTGCTTTATCAGAAAGTTTAGAATTACAACTTTTGGCTGACGATCTTGATGAAGACATTTTATATGATTTAAAAGTCAATCGCATCGACCTTTCCATATGGCATGAAAAGGTTAATAAAGAACGTGTTAAACTTTTAAAAAAAGAAGGATTTAAAATTGCCTTATTTACAGTCAATAACACAAAAATTCAAGCGAAATATCAAAAAATGGGCATCGATTATTTAACAACAGACAAATAGAAAGAGGAATCTCATGAAAATCTCAGTTGGCGGTATGATCGCATCCGGTAAATCAACACTCGTTAAGCGTTTAGGTGAAACACTTGATTTACCAGTTATGGAAGAATTCGAAAAAAATGATGAAGTGTTCAATACACTCCTCAAATGGCTTTATGAACAAAAAGAAAATGTTGAAATGCTTTTACAAATTTACTTCATTCACAATCATTGGTTAAATCAGGTCAAATACGATGGATCATTTATCGT
>JAVEQT010000010.1:0-28760 GCA_034007485.1 Acholeplasmataceae bacterium | reverse complement strand
AATGTATTTAATCATCTTGATGATGTGACATCTTTTTTAGATTATATGGTCATTGATACACTTTTCAAAGATGATACATACGGTATGCTTGTTTCTGAAATGTATCAAACAAAAGACGAACAGTTAAAGACTAAAATCCAAGAAATATACAACGAATCTTGGGATGAAGGATTTTTCTATAAGAAAACAGTTTATAAGGGTAAGGGTGGCGAACAGTGATCGAACTTCTCGCACCAGCAGGTGATTTAGAAAAATTAAAGATTGCTCTTTTATACGGTGCTGATGCTGTCTTTATTGGAGGACAGGATTTTTCACTACGCGCTAGAGCATCTAACTTCACATTAGCAGATATCAAAGAAGCAACCACATTTGCTCATGAAAAAGGTAAAAAAGTTTATGTGACAACCAATATTATTCCTCATCATGAAGATATGGATGGCTTGATTGAATATTTACATGGACTAGAAGATAGTCATGTGGATGCCATTATTTCAGCTTCACCTTACATCATTGATATGGCATTAAAACATACGAATTTAGAAGTTCATCTTTCCACACAACAAAGTGTTACGAATGCTAAAACCGTAAATTTTTGGTATGAACATGGTGTTAAGCGTGTCGTTTTAGCAAGAGAACTTGATAAACATCAAATTAGATCATTAAAGAAAAAGACAGAAGCTGATATCGAAGTTTTCATTCATGGTGGCATGTGTATGAGTTTTTCTGGAAGATGCAGTCTATCCAACAACATGACAGATCGTGATGCTAACCGTGGAGGTTGTGCCCATTCATGTCGCTGGAATTATGATTTGATGGAAGGTGACGTCAAGGTTTCTGATGAGACATTTAGTATGTCTTCTAAGGATTTAGAAGCGTTAGAACAAATTCCACATCTTATTGATAGCGGCGTTTCTTCACTTAAAATTGAAGGTAGAATGAAGAGTTTGCATTATATTGCAACCGTGGTTTCAACCTATCGGAAACTGATTGATGATTACATGAAGTATCATGAAATTAAAGATTTTACACCGTATATGAAAGAACTTGAGAAAGCAGAAAATCGTTTAGCTTCACACGGATTTTTAGAAGGTATGCCTGGTGTTGAGCAGCAATTATATCAGATGCGTAGTGAAAGACCCACACAACTCTTTATCGGACTTGTGATAGATTATGATAAAGAAACAGGGATAGCAACCATCGAACAAAGAAACCATTTCACTGAGGGTGAAGAGGTTGAGATGTTTCACACAAATGGCACTGTAGAGCCCTTTAAAGTCATTGGTATGACAGATGAGTTTGGTGATGCACTTGATGTAGCAAGACATCCTAAACAACGATTAAAGATTAAGGTTCCATCGCCTGTAGAGCCTTATGCGATGCTTAGAAAACGATGAAAACATATGTTAAAGATAATCGTGTAATCATCTACGAACTGATCAGAAAACCGAATAAAAATGCTTATTTCCGAGTTAAACAAGGTGTGCTTGTCGTTACAGCTCATCCGAGAACAACACTTCATGCAATCGAGTCGTTTATTGACTTAAAATTTGATACCTTTTATCAAAAAATTAAAGAATCAAAAAGTAAAGAACCAGATGACATCATCACATTACAAAACAAGGTGTATCAACTGGTTGTTGCGCAAGGTAACTTTCAGTATCATAAAGATGAAACATCTGTTTATGTCAAATCACGATCAGCAGATAGCGATCACATCAAGAAGCGTATTTATGCGCTTGAACTTCAAAAAATGATTGAAGAACTTATGCCAGAGATTTCAATCAAGCTTCATGAAGTAGGTTTAACGAGCATCCCGATGAAAATTAAATACTTAACATCAAAGTTTGGAAGTTATCATAAAAGACATCATGAGATCACGATGAATTCATATCTCGCAAGATTGGATCTCATCTACACCAAGTATGTGATCTTTCATGAATATGCTCATATTTTGGTATTTAATCACTCAAAAGATTTTTATAATCTTTTAGATAAACTCATGCCAAATCACAAGGTTTACCAAAAAGACCTGAAAAAAATAGCAATACAGTAAAAAATAGTGTATAATGATAAAGAAATTTAAGGAGGATCACCATGGCTGTTAAACAAATATTCCAACTGACACAAGAAGGTGTCGATAATCTTAAACAGGAACTGACCTATCTTAAGGATGTCAAACGTGAAGAAAATAAAGAAGCACTCAAAGAAGCACGTGCTCAAGGTGACTTATCAGAAAATGCTGACTATGATGCAGCAAGAAATGAACAAGCACGTATCGAAGCGCGTATTGCAGAAATCGAAACTATCTTAAAGAACGTTAAAATTATCAAAACAGATGATCGTGATATCGTCAACATTGGTAAAGGCGTCATCATTCGTTTTATTGAAACGGGTGAAGAAAAAGAATTTACTTTGGTCGGTTCAATTGAAGCTGATCCAAGAGCAAAAAAAATCTCGATTGAATCTCCAATTGGTCGTGCACTTCTTAACAAGATGGAAAATGATGTTGTTGAAGTGAAGACTGAAACAGGCAAAATTTTTCAAGTTGAGATTGTGGAAATCAAGTAATGACGTTTTACCAAAAATGTATCCCGCACAGTTATCGTGCCTCCATTTTTGATATAGACTATAAAGAAATAAAAAAACAAGGGATTGTTGCCTTGTTTTTTGACTTAGATAATACCATCATTGGATATGATGAAGCGAAACTTCATGAAAATCAAGTGGCATTCATCAATCAGTTAAAGAAAGACTTTAAAGTGATCGTTTTATCGAACACGAATAACAAACGTGTATCACTGGCATTAAGCGATCTTGATGTTCCTTTTATCTGGTATGCAACCAAACCCTTAAAAAGAGGATTTAAAAAAGCATTAAAGATGATGAACGTAAAAAAAGAAGAAGCCATCATGATTGGTGATCAACTCATGACTGATGTGTTTGGAGCAAATCGTATTGGCATTAAAACAATCCTAGTAAAATCAGTTAAACGTAAATCTGATCGAAAAATTACAAGATTCAATCGTATCATCGAATCATTTGTTCTTAAGAAAATCCAAAAGAAGTATCCAAATCTTTATGAAGAAAGGTTGAAACAATATGTCATTGACCATACGATGTAAAGGTTGTGGAGCATTGTTGCAAACAACTGATCCTCAAAAAGTGGGTTATGCACTTTCAACAGAACATGATTATTGTCAATCATGTTATCGCCTTTTTCATTACGGTGAATCAGCGATGCATTTTCATCCTGAGGATTTACCAATGTTACCTCCCAATAGTGTTATTGTGATGGTTTCATCTGTTTTACATTTAGATCTTTTATTTAGTTATCCGGTTTATCGTTATCAACCCGATGCTAAATTTGTTTATATCATTAATCAAATCGATTTACTTCCTAAGGGAACGAATTTAGATAAATTGCTTCATAACATCAAACAAAAAGCGAATCGCTTAAGTATTCCTTATGAAGATCTTATTTTAATGTCTGCTAAGAATCAAGAAGACATCAAACATCTTCAAGAATATTTAAAAGATTTAAATGAACCAAACGTTTATCTTTTAGGTGTCCAAAACAGTGGAAAAACGACATTATTTAAAGCGATCACACAAGATAAGCAAGCACTTGCTATGAAAAAAGCGGGTTTAACCCAAGAAGCTTTAAAAAAATCTTATGATGACATGATGATCTATGATATGCCTGGTTTATATCAACAAGGGTATTTGCATGAAATTTTACCCTACGGCATTTATAAGGATTTAATTCCAGATAAAGAGATTAATCCTAAAATTTATCAATTAAGTGAAGGACAATCACTCTTTATTGAAGGATTAATTGCCATATCATTTCATGGTCAAGCTATTAATCCAGTTTTATACTTAGATCGTAACATTCGCATGCATCGCACAAAAGAAGATCGTGTGAATGAACTGATTCACCAAAAAGAGAAACATTTTAAAATCTATGCTCTTTCTTATGAAGAGAAACAATTTAAGATTCCTGAAGGGAAAGTTCAAATCACATTTGCAGATATGGGATTTATGCAACTTGAGGGTCCTGGTTGGATTAAAGTGACTTATCCCAAGGGATTACACATTTCTCTGTCGGAGGCACTTTTTAATGACTGAACACATTGAAAAAAGAGTCAAAGAAAAACTTAAAGATTATCCTAAACGACTAGATCATGTTTTAGGAGTTGCTGAAACAGCAGTTAAATTAGCTAAAATTTATCAAGTTGATGAAGAAAAAGCTATGATTGCAGGGTTATATCATGATTTTGCAAAGCATGATTCCTTAGAAGACAAAATGAACATGATGGATCTTCGTTGGATTAAAGCTTATGCGGATTATCCTGTTATCTATCATGCGATTGCAGCTTCAAACATGTTAGAACATGAGTTTAGAGTCCATGATCATGACATCTTAAACGCCATTCGTTATCACGTGTGGGGAAGAAAAGAGATGTCAGTGTTAGAAAAGATTATATTTGTTTCCGATTCATGTGAACCAAGTAGACATTATAAAGACAAAGATTATATATTTGATTTAGCGACAAAAGACTTAGATCTTGCCGTTGAATATTGTATGTTAGCATCCATCAAGGATGTCAAACAAAAGGGATTAATCCCTTCAGATGAACAAATAGAAACATACCAATATTACCAGGAGGTAAACCGTGGAAAAAGTAAATAAAATTATTGAAACATTAGAAGATTTAAAGGTAAAAGATTTAGCATGTTATGACTTTGAAAAAACATCTCCCTTTTATGATTACTTTGTGATTGCAACCGTGAACGAAAGACAAGGAAATGCTGCGATAAATCATTTAAAGAAAGCTTTATTAGCGGATGAAATTAAGCATGTTGAAGGTAAAGGTGGATCATGGACATTGGTGGATTGCCACGATGTGATTGTGCACCTCTTTCAAGAAGAAGACCGTAAGTTCTATGGATTTGATCAACGTTTGATTGGCGTTAAACGTGTGAAGTAGGTATGTTTGAAAAACTTTATGATATCTTGATGTCAGATGTTGACTATCAAGCGCTCTTAGAAGATATCAAACCCTATATTCATCAAAGTGATTTCATCATTGATGCTGGATGTGGTTCAGGCTATCTCCTTATTGAACTCTTAAAACAAGGGTACACAGCGATTGGTATTGATCTTTCATCAGAGATGTTAGCTCTTGCAGAGCATAAACTCAGAGAAGAAGGTTTAATGACCAAGCTCTATGAACATGATTTAAGAGACAAGATGTACGCAAAATCTGATGTTATCTTGGCGATGTTTGATGTCGTCAATTATTTCAAAGGAACCAAACAAGTTTTTAAAAACATGTATCAAGCCTTATATCCAGGTGGTAGATTCATCTTTGATCTGTATAAAGATGATGTGATGAAGGACTATGATAGTTATATTGAAGAAGAAAGTGAACCATTGAGTTATCGCTGGGAGATCAAGATGAAAAACCATCAATTGACTCATTATGTTTCTCATCATCACGATGTTGATGTCATCAAACAGTATGTTTATCCCCTTGATTTCTATCTAGACCAACTGAAAGAACTTGGATTTCATATCGATGTCAAACCATCGATCGATGAAAGAAAATATTTAATTATTGCTACAAAATAGCGTCGATGAAGACGCTTTTTTTTATACAAAAAAGTAATTCAACCCTATCTTTTCTACTATAAGATAAGGAGGGATATCATGAGAACAAAAATGGTTATTGTTGTCATTATCATGGTGTTAAGTGCTTACTGGTTTTATCCAAAAGAAGAAGATGCAATTTTTGTTGAACATGGAAAAGAACAACTTACGATGATTAAAATCGATATTAGAGGTGCTGTTGATTTTCCAGGCACCTATCATGTTTTTAAAGCGATAACAGTAGGAGAAGCACTTCTTTTTGCAGGTGAAATTTCAGAAAATGCGGATTTAACCACCATCAATTTATCTGAGCTCATTACATCCAATCATCAAATCATTATTTTAGAGAAAGATCAAGTGATCGATGATGTGATTGTCAAAATCAATGTCAATAAAGCATCATTTAAAGAACTGATCACCATACCAGGTATGACAGAAACAAGAGCTGCATCTTTAATTATCTATAGAGAAACTTATGGTGATTTTAAGCACCTTGATGAGCTCATTCATGTGAAATATATCGGAGCAGCAACACTTGAAAAGATTAAACCCTATCTTACACTTTGAAAGATTAGATCTTTTAGGGATGGCGCTTGCACTTTGGACGATAAGTTTACGAATTTATAATGTCATCCCCGTGTTAATCCTGTTTTTATGGGTCATGAGAAAACATCTGTGCTGGATGCTTTTTTTACTCACATCATGTGTAATTTTTCTTTTTTACATGACATCTTCCAATCAGACAGTTCCTGACGATATCAAAGGAGAAGCTGTTATCACTGATGTTGTTGAAAAAGATACGTATGACAAACTTATTTTGAAATACAAGCATATGCGATTTATCGTTTATGTTGGAGTAGATCAATATGATGTGGGAGATCATGTATTCGTTGAAGGGAAAGTCAATGTATTTGAAAAACAGACAGTTCCTAAAGGATTTGATAGTTATCATTACTATTTAAGTCAAAACATTGATGGTAAATTAAGTCTTATAGACATGGAAATACTTCATCAATCTTTTCATTTTTATACGTTAAGAGAAAAAGTGAAAGATGTAATCGATGAAAAAGAGTTATCACACTATGTCAAACTTATGCTGCTAGGTATTTCATTAGATGATGAAAAAGAAAAGCCCTACGAAGAGCTTGGGATATCACATCTCTTGTCTGTTTCTGGGCTTCACTTATTTGTTCTTATCGTCATCATAAAGAAAATCTTTTTTTATATTAACCTTGAAACACATCTTCAAGATTATGCCATTCTAGTGATTTATTTGATCATGGCGTATCTTCATCAGTTTGATCTCGGTGTTTTAAGGTTATTCATCTTTGCTGTTTTAAGTTTTTTAAACCAACGTTTCGAATGGCGAAGGACACATCTGGAGTTACTTCATATAACCTTTTTTATACTTTTGATCACAAACATTCAAGTGATCTATTTCACATCACTACTTATCGTTTATATCATTCTTCTATTTTTAAATTTATTAGAACCTTTGTATCGAGAACACCACGGCTTCTTAAGAAGAATGATGATGGGTAGCATTGTTTTTGTCGTACTCATTCCTTTTCAAGCAACGGTGAATCTTTATACACTCTTGATTTTGCCACTCTTTTCGATCTATCTGGTCGCTTTCTGGATGACCTTTTCACTCATCGTACTTCTATTACCTTTTTTAAACCCAGTGTTTATCGATTTAACAACTTTGATTGAACGGTTGCTGAGTTATCTTTCCCAACAACAACTAACATTGATTTATGGGAAATCATCTGTTTATCTCATACTCTTATTTTTCATCTGTTTTATTCTCTTTTTTCTTGCTAAGTCATACAAAAAGAAAATTTTGATAGTGATTGTCTATCTTTTATGTTTTATGATCCCTTTGATCTATAACACATCTCAAACAGAAATCATTTTCTTTGATGTTGGACAAGGCGATGCAACAATCATAAAGTCAGATGGATGTATCGCCGTCATTGATGCTTTTCAGGGTGTCTACCGTTATTTAACAGACCATGGTATTTCCAAAATTCATTATCTTTTTTTGACACATAGTGATACAGATCATATCAAAGAAGCAGAAAATTTGATGCAAGACATGAATGTCAATCATCTCATCCTTTCTAAAAATGATGATGAATATCCCCATTATGATCACCCAAAAGAATTTGCTGATGCAGGTGACAGTTATTCCTGTGGTGATTTAAAACTTGAAATCTTAGCACCTTTTGGAGATACTGATACATCAAATAACGCTTCACTCGTGATTAGAACAATTATCAATGAGTACATCTTTTTATTCACAGGAGATATTGAAGAAGAAACGGAAACCTTATTAATTGAAACCTATGGATCTTACTTAAAAAGTAATGTCTTAAAAGTTGCTCATCACGGATCAAACTCTTCATCAACTGAACTCTTTTTGCACTATGTCGATCCAGAGGTTGCAATTATCTCTGCAGGAAGGTCTAATCACTATGGATTTCCCCATGATGAAGTTATCGAACGTCTCAGAAAAAGAAATATAATCATCTATCGCACTGACCTTCAAGGAAGCATTCTTTTTAGACCCTTTAAAAAGAAATCAAAATGGGAATTGCATCTACCTTTTTAACGCGTTTTTTGGTACAATATTCATAGACTAGGGAGGCGTATGTATGGCTGAATCAATCTATCTTTATTACAGCAACAATGATTTTCTTCTCAATCATGCCGTCGAAGACAAAATCAAGGAACTCAATGTTGATCCTTTCAACATCGTAAAATACGATTTACTTGAAAATCCATTTGATGATGTCCTTGAAGATTTGCAGACGGTTTCTTTTTTTGCAGAGAAAAAAGTGATTGTCATAAGAAACATCCAAGAATTAGAAAAAGCAGATGAATACCTCCTACAGAGCTATTTAAATTATTTAGGAAAACCAAATCCAGATGTTGTTGTAATCATTGTCATGAATGAACTTTTACCCGAATCTTCAGTTCTAGGAACTGCGTTATTCAAATATTCTTTCATTGAAAAAGTGAAAGACATGGATAAAAAAGAATATCCAGATTTCATCAGAAACATGTTTAAAAAATATAATTATACCATCACAGATGATGCTATTGAAGCTTTATTGGAACGAACAAATCTCGATTTTAATTTAATTAATCAAGAAGCAGAAAAGCTTATGCTATTCGCTTATGAAACCAAAGAAATTACAGAACGTGCCGTTTTATTACTTGTTTCTCGTAATCTTGAAGAAAATATTTTTGAACTTACCAATGCTTTATTATCTAAGAATCAATCTAAAACAATTGAAATTTTCTATGATCTTGTTGCAAGAAACGAAGATCCCCTACGGATCTTAAATAACATTGTTGCTAAAGTTCGTGAACTGATGCATGCCAAGTTACTCCTTGATAAGGGATACCGTCAAGACCAAATTGCTGAACACTTCCATATCAAGAGCGGAAGAGCTTATTATCTTGTTAAAAATGCACAAGCGATTCCCTTTGCACAACTTGAAAATCATTTAAAGAAACTATCAAAATTAGATTATGATATCAAGAGTGGCAAAATTGATAAAAAGCTTGGCTTAGAATTATACTTGTTAGGAGCATAAAATGATTAATCATGATCGCGTCTTATTGTTTGACTTTGAAACCACAGGACTCAATGGTTTTACAGAAGAAATCATTGAAATCGGTGCTATCTTATTAGAAAAAAAAGATGGCCAACTCGTCTTATCTAAGGAGTTGTCACTCCTTGTCGTACCGAGTCGTCCATTACCAGCTAAAATCATAGAAATCACACATATCACCGATGAGATGTTACTTCGTGATGGCGTCAGCCAACAAGAAGCATTTCATCAACTCTTTGATTTATATCAAGATGAAAAAACACTGTTGATTGCCTATAATATTCAATTTGATCTTTTATTTTTACAAACGTTATTTAGAAGACATTGGAATACATTTTACACCATCAAAAATGATATTTTAGATGTGATGGCTATTTATAAGGATAGACATCGCTATCCACACAAACTTGATCAATGTGTTAAAACTTATCAAGTCGAAGTGAAAAACACACACCGAGCGCTAGATGATATTAAAGCAACCTATCAAGCACTTCTCAAAATGGCAGAAGAAAAAGATAACATTGAGCATTATATCAACAAAATAGGTTATAACAGCACATATGGCCTATCAGGAATAAAATTACCGCATGTTAAATACATTGCTCAAAAGGGTGGCTACCGAGAAATTGAAAATAGCTAAAAAAAAACTGACGAGTGGTGAATAGTGTTGGTGAACTCATCGATGCTTCTCCAAAATGTCAGTAATACCTTTATCTTTTAAAAATGTTTGATAGTTGATTTGCTTTCTTGATTTCTGTATCCGTTTATATAGATCAATAATCATATCATTCTTTGCTACTAACTGCTCTTTCTTGTTTTTGGGATCCGCCAAGATAAGCTGATTGTGCCTGTAAACGAAGAAGTTAAGATAATGTTGTAGATGTTTAAGTCTTAGCCCAGCGTGTTTGAACAGGTATCTCTTTAGGCTACTGTGTAATGAATCAACGATCAGTGTTGATAACTCTTCGTCTTCACTCTTACGCGCATTGACTCGATCCACATCATACTGTTTCATAAATTGTATCTGCTTTGGATTTCCATCGTGGAGAAAGCGTTTGATGTTCCCGAGGTTTCTATTAAACAACCTGATAAAGTCTTCGGGTTGCGCCATTGCTCTTGACGAGACCTTTGCAGTGCATAAACCTTTTAAATTCATGACGGTTATCACGTAGAGCTGATTGAAGGACAATCCCCGGATATCTTGACCATCAGGCCGTTGAATCTTGTATTTTTTCTCTCGGATGCTTATGAACGTCTCGTCGATCATGATGCTGCCGTCAAGGACGATATCGTTTTGGTAGTCGAGTAGTGCGTGAAAAATCATGAAGCGATAGTACAGTGCAGTTTTATGGTCGATGGAAAGATTCCTTGCGGCGACATCTAAGGTGACATCGTCGATCATGTACCCGATGAATCTCTTGATCACAGATTCGCTTTGCTTAAAACCTTTGCTCGGTGTCTGATCACTTATAAATGTCTTTTTACATAGAGGACAAAAATATCTCTGAACACCGGTTTTAGTTTTTCCATACTTGATGGAAAGTTGCCCGCAGGTCGGGCAGTATATTGAATTGGACATTGAACGTTCCTAGACTACAAAAGCGAGTACTTTATCCCCAGGAACGTCGCCAAACAATTCAAGGATAAAATACTCGCTTTTGTAGTTCCTTTTTACATTGTTTGGCAATGTCATTATATCATATTTTCTGATTCAATTATTGTCTGTTTTTTGAATGGTGGTTTGTTGTCTTTGTTAAGGTGTAAATCAAACATTACACCAACACTATTCACCACTCGTCAGAAAAAAAAAGACACGCTGTGCCTTATTTTTTAAAGGGAGTTAACTTTTAATGCAAGACTTGATTTATGTCTAGCAACAAAATTTTGATGATAGATTCCCTTAGCAAGACCTTTGTCTAACTTCTTATGAGCAAAAGACAATGCTTCAAGAGCTTTTTCTTTATCTTTAGCAGCTACTGCTTGATCAACTGCTTTAAATGCTGTTTTAACGGATGACTTGAAAGAAGCGTTGTGTGAACGACGTTTTTCATTGGTTTTGTTACGTTTAATTTGTTGTTTAATATTTGCCACAATTTCACCTCCCATACGTGCAAAACTATTGTATCAAAAGCATGTAAAAATTGCAACAGGAAAGAGAATATTATGGTAAAATATTCATAGATAAGAGGTTATAAAAATTCATGACAACTGCAAATAAATTAACATTAACACGCGTCTTCATGATTCCTATCATGCTGATTGCCATCTATTTGAATGCTCTTAAGGAACCTATCGGTTTTTTAAATATGGAAATCGGGCATTTTATTTTTGCATTACTGTTTGTGATTGCATCACTTACAGATTTTCTTGATGGTTATATCGCAAGAAAATATAATCAGATTACAACCTTTGGTAAATTCTTAGATCCGATTGCTGATAAAGTGTTGGTCATGGTGGCATTTCTCTATTTAATGTTACTTATGCCAGATCGTGTACCGATGTGGGCTGTGATGATTGTCATCGTAAGAGAGTTTGCTGTCACAGGTGTCAGATTGTTAGCGATTGAAAAAGGAAAAGTGATTGCAGCTTCGCCTTTTGGTAAAGCTAAAACAGCATCGACCATGGTTGCTTTAATCATCTTATTGTTTAATGATTTTAGTTTAACACCATGGATTGGTAATATCATTTTCTGGATAGCGATTTTATTTACAGTAATTAGCGGTTTAGATTATCTTATCAAGAATCGCGCAGTGATTTTGGAAAGTATTTAAAGTAAACAAAGAATTTTTCTCATACTATAAGACGGAGGTGCAGTCATGATTGATAAAGACAAAAGAGCACAGGCTCTAGAAGCCGCAATGAAACAGATTGAAAAGCAATATGGAAAAGGATCTGTCATGCGTTTAGGTGATGAAGCTGAACGCAGTGTAGAAGCCATTTCTACAGGATCATTATCCTTAGATATCGCTTTAGGTATTGGGGGTTATCCCAAAGGTAGAATTATTGAGATTTATGGACCTGAAAGTTCAGGTAAAACAACGCTCGCATTGCATGCGATTGCAGAAGTACAAAGACAAGGTGGCTATGTGGCATTTATCGATGCTGAACATGCCCTTGATCCTAAGTATGCAAGAGCACTCGGTGTTGATGTCGACAATTTGATTTTGTCACAACCAGATACAGGTGAACAAGCATTAGAAATCGCTGAAGCACTGATTCGTAGTGGTTCTGTAGATGCGATTGTTGTCGATTCTGTAGCAGCACTCGTTCCAGAAGCGGAAATTAACGGTGAAATGGGAGACTCCCATGTCGGTTTACAGGCACGCTTAATGAGCCAAGCCATGCGTAAATTGTCTGGTGCCATATCTAAATCAGGTACAGTAGCCATTTTCATCAACCAGATCAGAGAAAAAGTCGGTGTTATGTTTGGTAATCCAGAAACAACACCAGGTGGACGCGCATTAAAATTCTATTCATCTGTACGTCTTGAAATTAGACGCAGTGAACAAATTAAAAGTGCAACAGATATCATTGGGAATAAAGCGAATATTAAAGTCGTTAAGAACAAGGTAGCACCTCCCTTTAAATCTGTCAGCGTTGACATCATTTATGGCGAAGGTATTTCAAAAACAGGTGAGCTTATTGATTTAGCATCTGATCTTGATATCATTCAAAAGAGTGGTGCATGGTTTGCCTATAATGGTGAAAAAATTGGTCAAGGTAGAGAAAACGCAAAAGCTTATTTAGATAAGAATCCAGAAGTTTATAAGAAAGTTTTCCAAGCTGTTTTAGATCATCATCATATCACCTATAAAAAATAATAATATCAAGTGGCATCTTTTGGATGTCACTTGATTTTTTCTTTGTTCTATAAATGTATTTCATATGCATTTTTTTGTATATTTGCTATAATTAAAGAGATAATTTATATGAATTAGAGGAGGGAACACCATGGATCATACGTTATTTAATGAGTTTTTATCTTATTTAAAAAAAGAAGATAAACCTCAAGCGGTCAACTATGCACTTGATCTGATCAACCAAAAGAAAGTCACACTAGAAGAACTATACTTAGATATTTTAGCACCATCATTAATCTATTTTCAGTGTGAAGAAAAAGATGAAGAGGTTTGTATCTGGAAAGAACATTTCAGAACATCCATCATTCGTACGATTATTGAATCCTGTTATGCTGAAGTATTAAAAAGAGTGAATGATGTTCAAAAGAATCATGTTAAAATTGTTGTTTTAACACCAGCTTTTGAGTATCACGAAATAGGTGCTATCATGAACACTCATTTTATGATGCTAGAAGGCTTTGATGCTCATTATATTGGTGCAAACACACCGAAAACAGAAATTTTATCGGCGATTAGAGCGTATCACCCAGATTTTATCGCCTTATCAGTCACTAATCCTTACAACATCGTTGTCACCAAACAAACCACAGATGAAATCAAACGATTTTTCCCTGAAGTCGGTATTATCTTAGGTGGTCAAGCGTTTAAAGAAGCTCATAATGTAGAACATTTGAATTATGATTATATTTTAAACAGTTTAACCGATCTTAAAGCATTCACAAAGAAGGTGACTTCAAAATGAAATTAGCCTTCCAAATTGCGTGGCGTTTTTTAACATCAGCAAAACGTCAAACCCTCATTATTATTTTAGGTATCTCCGTCGGTGTTTCTGTTCAAGTTTTCATTGGTTCTTTAATCTCAGGGTTGCAAGATAATTTAATTGATACAGCCATCGGTTCATCCTCACATATCACTGTAGTTGATGATGAAAATGGTGTGATCAATGATTATCAGGATACCATTACGCTTTTAAACAACCAAAGTGATCTATTCACTGTGGTAACACCTGTTTATGATTTACCAGGTATTCTAGAAAAAGGAACTGAAAAGACTGAAATCTTATACCGTGGTTTAGAATTTGATTCTGCAAATGGCATTTATAAGTTTGATGAAAGACTGACAGAAGGAAGTCTTCCTGATGCAATGAATGAAATTGCACTGGGTATTAAAATTAAAGAAGAATTAGACTTAAATGTTAATGATACGATTGTGATTGAAATTTTTGGTAACTTTGAAACATTAACTGTTGTCGGATTTTTCGACATTGGTGTCGCACAGCTTAATAGAAGCTGGGGCGTTGGTACAATTTCAACACTTCAAACGATAGCTGGTGAAACGGGAGCTACCCGCATTGAATCTCAGTTATCAGAAGCTTTTGAAGCTGAAACACTTGCGTTAGAATTAGATACTGTTCTATCATCTAGTGGTTTAAAAACACAAAACTGGATGGTTGAAAATGAATCTTTATTATCAGGTTTGCAAGGACAAAGCATTTCATCATTAATGATTCAAATCTTTGTCATCATCTCAGTTGTCTTAGGTATTTCTTCAACACTCGCGATTACCGTGATGCAAAAATCACGCCAAATCGGAATTATGAAAGCGATGGGAATTACCAATCGTGATGCATCACTCGTCTTTTTATCAGAAGGTTTCTTCTTAGGCATTTTTGGAGCTATCGGTGGTGTACTCTTCGGATTAGGGTTATCTTATGCATTCACAACGTTTGCACTTAATGCAGATGGAACGCCAGTTGTACCTTTAAGTATTGATCCCGGATTTATCGCACTTTCTGGTGGTGTTGCACTTGTTGCATGTCTAGTCGCATCGTTGACACCTGCAATCAAGTCATCTAAATTGACAGTTATCGAGGTGATCCGCAATGCCTAAAATTGTAGAACTCAAAAAAATTAACAAGATTTATGGTGAAAAAACACCTAATCCCACACAAGTACTTTTTGATTTATCATTATCCTTTGAAGAATCTTCATTCAATTCAATTATTGGTCAATCAGGTTCTGGGAAATCCACATTGCTCAATATTTTAGGAACATTGGATAAAGCAACATCTGGTGATGTCTTAATCAATGGTAAGAACACCCAAGACATGTCAAGTAATGAGTTATCACAACTCAGAAATGAATCGATTGGTTTTATCTTCCAATTTCACTATTTATTACCTGAATTTACAGCGTTAGAAAATGTGCTCATGCCATACCGCATTTCTAAAAAGCCTATCACAGATGAAGTGTTAAACCGCGCCAATGAATTATTAGATATTGTTGGTTTAAAAAACAGAAAGAATAATTTAGCAACGAATCTATCAGGTGGACAGCAACAAAGGGTTGCTATCGCAAGATCATTGATCAATAATCCTAAGATTATTTTAGCTGATGAACCTACGGGTAACCTAGATAGCGATACGACTGAACAAATCTATGATTTACTAAGAGAGATTAACCAACGCTTTAAAACAACGTTTATTATCATTACGCACGATCGCCATATTGCAGAAAAAGCTGATCGCATCGTAGAAATTTTAGATGGTAAGATTAATCTTGATATTACAAAATAATGACAAAGCCTGATGATTTCATCGGGCTTTTTTCATGAAAACGGTATGATTCTTAAGAATTTATTAAGTAGTTTGATTTTCGAAGAATTCATTATAAAATAATGGTGCAAAAAGAAAGAAGGTATCTGATGAACATTGGCTTATGGATCATTTATTCGCTCTTTGCAGCACTATCACTCATTCCTGTGATTAAACTTGATGAGGTGAGATCAAATCCACAGTATCGCATCTTATGGATTTTATCACTTCTTGTTTTCTCATGGTCAATTCTAATAGGGACATATTTAATTGCTCAAGATGATATATTCATGTACTATAGTAGACTTTTAACTTATCCCGTTGTTTTTGGGATATCGTATGCGATTTTCGCAACCTCTCAGGTTTATACCAAACAACGCACACCTCAGTGGCTGCATCTTCTAGCCATCATTTTCTTTTTCATTGATGTGACACTTGCTTTAACGAATACACTTCATTTATGGGTTTTAGAAATCCCTTATTCTGATCAACTAACAAGAGCTTTATATGAAGATGCCTCAAGAGGTTGGTTCTTTTTAGTACACACGATCATTTGTTATATCTTGTTACTTAAAGGATTCTTTAAAATGCTGATCTATCTCAAGAAGAAGAAAAGAGATTATGAAGATGCCTTTCCTTTCCCGATGATTTTAATCAGCTTGATTCTAGGAATTATCCTCAATATCATTCATCTATTTTTCTTTCATTTCGATATTGATCCCACCTATTTCTTTGTTGTGATTGTGACCTTTATTCTATACATGATTATTTATAAAAGAGATTTTAACGTGAATCTGATTTTATCTTCACGCAAATTCTTATTTAACAAAATGAGAGAAATGTATGTGATTGCAGATCAAAATCACATCATCATTGAATATTCCAATAATCTTTTAACTCGATTTGGAAACCTTCAATTAAGAGAAGGCGAAACAGTTAAAGAGTTTTTTAGAAAATTGAAGAAAAGTGCCATTTTCTATCATGATATCAGTGAAATCAAAGATATTGAGTACGATGCTAAAAAATCATATTTGCATGTTGATGATCAAGCATACCGAATCGATCGTTTTCGAGCGAATGGTGAACTCATCTTACTTTATGATGAAACATTGTCTGTTAAAATGATGCATGAGATTGATGTCATCAGAATACATGATCAAATGTCTAACGTTTATAACAGAAATTTCTTTGAAGAAAACCGTGAAAAACTAGAAAAAGAAAATCCCAATATGGGACTCTTTATGATTGATGTAGATGGTTTGAAACAATTTAATGATTATCTTGGACATCGTGAAGGGGATAAACTCCTCATCAGATTTTCACAAGTGTTACTTGATTTAAATAACGTATACGGTGATCTCATCCCGATTCGATTTGGTGGCGATGAATTTGTCGTTATTTCAAAAGATGCAACCCATGATAAATTAGATGATATCATTCATCGAATCATTGAAAATACCAAACATGATGATCCTTTAAAACATATTAGTTTCTCCTATGGGAAAGCATTAAGAAGACCACACGAATTACTGCATACCATGTTAAAAAGAGCAGATGACAGACTTTATCATATGAAAGAAGAGAAAAAGGATTACAAAGGTACACTCATTGAAGCACTTAAAAATGAGGCTAAAAAAAGAGGGATTATCAATCAACCGAAAGACCATTAAGTTGGTCTTTTATTTTACCTGATGGTATAAGACATAGGAGAAAGTTGCAGTAAGCATAATCAGCAAGAATAAGGTTGATAATGTGATTGATGGGAAAGCTTGTGGGAGATTTTCTTGTCTGAGATGTCTTAACAAAATACCAAAGTATGCCCAGATAAAGACAGCACCATACAGATAATCCTTTTTAATCAGAACATAAAAGATGCCAATCAATGCTCCGATGAACAACATAATGATCATGTAGACAATCGCTTTTGCAGAAAAAGGGTCAATGCCATATTTGACAAGAAGTATGGTGATGTTAGCAATCGTTGCAATACTAACCCATCCTGCATAAACAGATAATGAACTTCTAAGAAGAAAAGGTGCGTTATTTGAGAAGTAAAGTGCAACAAGTAAAGTTACCAGTAACAAGATAATCGCAATACTTGATAATAAAATCTTTTCATAATGCCATAAGAATAACCAACCGACATTAAAGATACATGATAAAACAACAAGGATTAAGATGATAACAATCGGATAATTTAAGGTTGAAATATCTGTTTGCCACTGGAATAACTGATAGATAACAGAAGCACCTAACAGAAGATATATAACTCCCCATATCGCAAACGTAATCCCAGAAGGTTGAAAAAGATTAGGGTACTTAAAAGATACATCACCTGTGGATTGTCCATTAAGCGGCAGTGTATTGGCTAAAGCGTTAAATACTATCATCACCACAAAGAAAACAACAGCTGAGATTAGTGAAATATGGTATTGAAGTTGTGTCATGTTTAATTCCTCCCTTTTTGAAAAAAAAGACAATCAAACGATTGTCATGAGGTTGCTACTCGCGTAGGATTAAGATCTTCTAATACTAAACGTACATAACCAGTTTTTTGAACCTGGCTACCTGCAGATGAAAAGGTATAATCCACTTTTAAGTATAAAATGGGATCAGTTACTTCGATGAACCATAAAGGTTTCACAGGAAGATCAAAATTAAAGGGAATTTCTACATCTATTGAAGAAAGCCGTAATTGTTTTGTTTGACCAATTGACCAATAATCTATCCAGGGTGTTTTAAGAACTGGTGTTACTGAAACATTTATCACATCATAGTTTTCTTTTGCTGTATAGAAAATATCGAATGTATAAGATCCACCAGTAAGTTCACCATTATCATCTAATACAGGATGTCTTAATTCATACCATGTGATATCTAGTGTGATTGCATCCAGTTCATCTGGATTTACAAACTTCTTAACATATACTGTTTCTTCGGTTGCTGTAGCATCAAAATGAATTTTCTTTTGATTGGTATATGTTCCTACATATGCAATCAAAACTAAGATGATAGGTAATAAAACGAAAAATAAAGATAAAGCTATTTTAATACGATTTTTATGAACTTGACTCCAAAAAGTTTTAGGTTTTTGAATGGGTATAACATTTTTTGCCATCTTGTTGTAACTCCTTTGTTAAACATTCTCACCTTATTATACATGAAGTTAAATAAATGTGCCAAGCCATTTCTTGGTGTCTATAAAAAATAATGTTATCACACACTTTTTCACAATCAAAAATTTAGATTTTAACATTCTCCTCTTTCAATTTTATTCATTGACTTAAACACACAAAATACGTTATAATAAACAGGTACACTATGTATAAAGACAATTTGAGTTTATCGGTTGTTTAATAATAAAAAATATGGAGGTGTTAGAATGCTATTCGTAGCACTCAATGCTGTAGAAGGCATCATCTCCGGTTTGCTAATCGTAGTCGCACTTGCAGTAGGTTACTTTCTTCGTGTTTGGCACCACGAAAAAAGTATTAGAGCAAGTCGCGCAACGGCTGAAAAAATTGTTGAAGATGGAAAACGAGAAGCTGAAAAAGCAAAAAGAGAATCTGTTTTAGAAGCTAAACAAGAGATTTTTGCGTTACGTAAAGAATTTGATAATGATATGCGTGAACGCAGACAAGTCGTGCTTAACCTTGAAAGTAAGGTTTCACAGCGAGAAGATACACTTAATCGCCGTGCTGTTCACCTCGATAAACGAGAAGAAACATTAGCACTACGTGAAGACAAGCTCGAAGAAAGAAGACAACAACTCGAACAATTAAATAGCAAAGCGGAAGAAGTCTTAAAGCAGCAAGAAGAAAAATTGATGGAAATTTCTGGCTTAACAGTAGAACAAGCGAGAGAAATCATCATGGCAAGAGTGAGAGAATCAATCTCAGATGAAATTGCCATCTACATTAGAGATGAAGAAGAAAAGGCTAAAAATGAAGTTCAGTCCAGATCCAAGCAATTATTGGCTTTGGCAATTCAGAAGTACGCAAGTGAAACAACAACAGAGAGAACTGTTTCTGTCGTTGATTTGCCCAATGATGATATGAAAGGTAGAATCATTGGACGTGAAGGTCGTAATATTCGCACCATTGAGGCATTAACCGGTGTTGATTTAATTATTGATGACACACCAGAAGCGGTTGTACTCAGCGGATTTGATCCCGTAAGAAGAGAAATCGCAAAACGTGCATTAAGCACACTAGTATCTGATGGACGTATCCATCCAGGTCGTATCGAAGAAGTCGTCGAAAAGGCGAGAGTCGAAGTCGATATGTTCATTCGTGAAGCTGGAGAAGATGCAGTCTTCAAGACAGGAATTGGTAGAATCCATCCTGATCTTGTTAAATTGTTAGGTCGTTTAAGCTTTAGAACAAGCTATGGCCAAAACGTATTAAAACATTCCATTGAAGCAGCTTTCCTTGCTGGTAAGCTTGCTGCAGAAATTGGTGAAGATGAATTTCTTGCTCGCCGCGCAGGACTTCTTCATGATATTGGAAAAGCAGTCGACCATGAAGTTGAAGGTGGACACGTCGAAATTGGTGTTAACATTGTTAACCGCTACAAAGAACCTAAAGAAGTGGTGGATGCGATTGCATCACATCATGGTGATAAAGAACCTGAATCGATTATTGCAGTCTTAGTTGCTGCAGCGGATGCCTTATCGGCAGCTCGCCCAGGTGCACGTTCTGAATCAATGGAAAACTATGTGAAGCGTTTGGAACAATTAGAAGCCATTTCGAACGAAATTCCAGGTGTTGAAAAATCATACGCTATTCAAGCAGGACGTGAAGTCAGAGTTATTGTTAAACCTGAACAGATCGATGACTTATCAACATTTAAAATTGCTCGTGAAATCAAAGAACAAATCGAAGAAAAGATGTCGTACCCAGGTACCATTAAAGTAACGGTTATTCGTGAAACAAGAGCAACTGACATTGCAAAATAAGAGGCTCTAGCCTCTTTTTGTTAGAAAGAAGTGAACGACATGAAAGTTTTATTTATTGGCGATATATATGGTCGACCAGGTCTTGATATTTTGACAGAAAAAATGCCAGAATTAAAAGAACTATATAAACCTAATCTTATTATCGCAAACGCAGAAAATGCCCATAACGGACGAGGTATCAATTTAAAGATTTATAAAGAGTTGATGTCACTTGGTGTTCATATGATCACCATGGGAAATTGGGTATGGGGTCAAAGAGAACTTTTCGAGTTTATTGATGATGCTAATATTGTGAGACCCTTTAATTTTAGAGAAGCTCCAGGTAGAGGTTATATCACGATGAACTACAACGGTCAAAAGGTTTTAGTCATCAATGCTTTAGGAAGAACCTTTATGAATCCACAAATCGGATGTCCTTTTGTAGGGATCGATGAGATATTAGCCAAAAACAACGCTGATTACACGATTGTTGATATCCACGCAGAAGCGACTTCTGAAAAAGTTGCTTTAGGTCATTACTTAGATGGTAGAGTCAGTGCAGTTCTTGGAACGCATACACACATTCCTACTGCAGATGAAAGAATGCTTCCTGGTGGAACGCTCTACATCACAGATGTTGGTATGACTGGACCTAAAGAAGGTGTCATTGGTGTTTCAAAAGAGATCGTGTTGAACAGATTTTTAAATGGCTTTTCAACACCCAACGAAGTTGCTAACGGCCCTAAACAGCTTTCTGCTGTCATCATGGATCTAAAACTTAAAACGATACAAAGAATTCACATGGAAAGCGAAACAGTGTAGCCTACACTGTTTTTTCATGTATAATAGAGAATGGTGATGAAATGAACAACGTAGACATTGAAAAATATTTTAAGCCTGATTTAAAAAAGGCAAGAAAAAGATCAAGAGATGAAGTTGAAGAACTTCAGTTCCAACTCGGTGATGCACATCATAAAATTGGTGTTGGAAAAACATATAAGATTGACACCTATGGTTGTCAAGGCAATGAAGCAGACAGTGAAGTCATGGCTGGTATTTTAGAATTGATGGGTTTTACGCATACATCAAAAGAAGAAAATGCTGACGTGATTATTTTAAACACGTGTGCAATTCGTGAGAATGCTGAAAATCGTATATGGGGAGAACTCGGTCGTTTAAAAAGTTATAAACGACAAAATCCAAATCTGATTTTAGCTTTAGCAGGTTGTATGGCACAAGAAGAAAATGTTGTTGAACGTATTTTAAAGAAATATCAACATGTCGATATCGTTTTTGGGACACATAATATCCATAAATTACCAGAATATGTTGAAACAGCGATGTTTAGTAAAGAACGCGTGATTGAAGTCTTTTCAACAGAAGGCGAAATTGTTGAAAACCTACCCAAGGTGAGACAACATCATTTTAAAGCGTGGGTTAACATTATGTTTGGCTGTGATGAATTTTGTACCTACTGCATCGTTCCTTACACCAGAGGTAAAGAACGATCACGATCAAAAGAAGAAATCATTGAAGAAGTAAAACAACTTGTCCATCAAGGTTTTAAAGAAGTCACTTTGCTTGGACAAAATGTGAATGCATATGGAAAAGACATTAAAAAAGATGATTATACATTTGGTGATCTTTTAAGAGATTTAGATCAAACAGGTATTGAACGCATCAGATTTACAACATCTCATCCACATGACCTCGATTTAAAAACAATGGAAGCCATGAGAGATGCCAAACATGTCATGCCTTTCTTCCATTTACCTGTGCAATCAGGATCAAATCAGGTATTGAAGAAAATGAATCGTCATTACACGAAAGAGTCTTACTTAAAGACGCTTAATCAATTAAAAGAAATTGTTCCTGGTATTTCAGTAACAACAGATATTATCGTAGGTTTCCCAGGTGAAACAGAAGAAGATTTTTTAGAAACGATGGATCTTGTTGAAAAAGCACAATTTGAAGGTGCTTACACGTTTGTCTTCTCAAAAAGAGAGGGTACACCTGCAGCAACATTCGAAGATGATACACCTGAAGAAGAAAAGAAACAAAGATTATATCGTCTAAACGAAAAGATTAATGATGGATATCTTAAAGGTAATGAACGCTTTGTCGGTGAAACGGTTAAAGTATTAGTCGATGGTGTTTCAAAATATGATGATACCGTCTTAGCGGGTTATAGTGAACACAATAAACTCGTGAACTTTAAAGGAAATCCAGAACTCATAGGAAAAATCGTTAATGTCAAAATTACAATAGCTAAAACATGGTTTTTACTTGGTGAAGCTATATGACAGAAAAAGAAAAACTGCTTCACATGCTTTTAGAAGATGAAGAGATTAAACGCTACAAAAGGATTGAAGAACACATCAATTCAAACAAAGAATTGAAAGAAAAATTCAATGAATTAAAAGCTGTTCAAAAGCAATTAGTCAATGCAAAACACATTGGAAAAACTGAAGCTGTCCAAGCCTTAGAAACGAAGTACAACACCATTTATGAAGCGATAGAAAACTATCCATTAATGTCGGATTATATGGCTTTGCAAAGCGACATCAATGAAATGATCCAACATGTGGTTGCCATCATCGAAGATGGTCTAGATGAAGATTTTAAAAAATGATAGCCCTCATAGGGCTGTTTTCTTTCAAAAGAGGTAAAAAAACTTGTAAAAATGCGCTTTTCATAGTATGATGAAGTAAAGAAGTATGATGGAGGTTCGCTATGGCAAGACTAACAAGAGACAGTGTCGTATTGATAGGAACAAAGGAATTGAAAGTTGACGATATCCTTAAAACAATCATCTACTTACCCGCAAATCAAGTCAAAACGTTTTTTGTAGAAATCGGTTTAACCATTCCAAGAGAAATTAGAATGTTTGTATTACGTGAGAACTTAAGAGAGAAAGTGATTGAGACAAGAAAGTCACGATTAACACTCGCTGATGAGCTCAATTACAGACTATCTTGGTTTACTGAGTTTACTGAAACACAACTTGAAAATCTTCTCATCTTTTTTGATGACCCTGCACTTGATCGTGCATTTTTAGAAGATTTTTGGACAGATTTACTTTCCTACATGGTTGAAAAAGGTGTCCAAGCAAAAGATTTAAAGAATTTAGTGGACTTATCGATTTCACATGTTAAAGCTGTTGGACTTGAACTTCCCAATATGAAGACTTACAATCGTGACTTAAAGGATTTATTCTTTGATTCCATGAATCGTATCGATGGTCTTCCACAACAAAAATTTAGACCCGTTCTCTATAAAAGCTCCACCCTTGGCGAAATCCGTGACTTAGGTGCAAAATATGATGTTGATGTTCCTCGTCGTTTAAAGAAGACAGAACTTGCAGATATCATTATCAAAGAATTAAAGGATCGTGGTCAACATACGGATGAACTTGAAAAAGAAATCCGTAGTATGTCTGTGATCGTGATGCAGCGCTTCGCAATCGATCACGATATTAAAGCTTCTACCGAACTTAAAAAAGAAGAAATTATTGAATATATCTTAGCCAACGCGAAAGAAACAAAAGAAACTTACTTCATTCCTGATTCACCTAAGGTTTATGAAAAAGAAGTTGAAGAAGTTGCTCAACATGTTGAAGAAGAACCTAAAGTTCAACCCGCAGTTGTAGCAGTTGTCGAAGAAGAACAACCTGAAGAAAAGGTTGAAGAACCTGTGGTTGCTGAAGAAGTCGTTGAAGAAGAACCAGCAATTGTTGAAGAAATCGAAGAAGTTGAAGAAAAGGTTGAAGAAGTTGTTGAAGAGGCTGAAGAAGAAGTCGTTCAAGAAGAAAAGAAACCTGTCAAGTATGTTCAATCTTCAGTTGATCTATCGGATTTGGTTGCAGAAATCAGATTACTCAGAAAAGCCATTGAAAATCAAAATATAATCCCCATCTCAGAGTCTTTAGAAAATGAAGTATCTGAAGAAGAAGATTTCATTATTAATACAGCAGAATTCCATGGCAAACCAAAAACATTAAAGAAGATCATTAAACACGATGAAGTTGATGAACGTGAAAAGTTCATTGAAGATAAGAAACAAGCATCATCGATTGGTACTGATAAAGAAGATGTTGAAAAAGCACCTGCTGAAATCAGAGCACTTAAGAAGGTTGGTAAGGGATTAGGTAAATTCTTCCTGAAACTCTTAAAATTCTTACTCAAGTTCACACTGATTGTTGTAGGTATCGCATTAATTCTCTTCTTGTTATATGGTTTATTAGCACATTTCACTGACTTAGCATTCTTAGCAGGTGTCGATGCATTCCTAGATAATCTCTTTGGGTTAGGATTATTGACGAGATACTTGAATTTACTTGGAAGTATTCTCGGATAAAGACTTATAAATAAAGGGGATCAACCATGGATAAACTACAATTTACCCCCATGATGCAACAATATCTGACCATTAAAGAAGACTACGCAGACGCGTTAGTCTTTTTTAGATTAGGTGACTTCTATGAAATGTTTTTTGATGATGCGATCTTAGCATCTAAGGTTTTAGAGATTGCACTGACATCACGGGATGCTGGTCAAAAGGTTCCCATGTGTGGTGTACCCTTTCATTCAGTGAAACCCTATATCCAAAAATTAATTGAAAAAGGATTTAAGATTGCAATCGTTGAACAGACAACTGAACCTGGCAAAGGTTTAGTTAAAAGAGAAGTTGTGCGCTTAATTACGCCAGGAACAGTTTTAGAAGATGGCATTTTAGATGCAAAAACAAACAATTTTATTGGAAGTCTTCTGTTGACAGAACAAGGTTATGTTTTAACGTATATCGATATTTCAACAGGTGAATCATTTATCACGGATGGTTTAGATAAACATCGCGCATTAGATCTGATCTATAGTTTAGACGTGAGAGAAATCGTCTTACCTCCTCATTTTGATAAATCATTTGTTTCATCACTTATTGATGATGGAAGACTTGTCTCTTTTTCTGATCAATTTCAAATCGTTGATCAAAAAGCGACCCATCATTTAGAAAGAGAACAAAAAAGAGCTGCTTCTCATTTGATCAATTACTTAGTCGATACACAAAAATCAGCATTAATCCATTTAGTTCCTTTTGAAATCATTCATTTATCGGGTCATATGCGTATCGATTATCGTGTGAAAAAGCATTTAGAAATCGATGAATCGTTATCAATGAATCAACAAACGACGTTGTTACATCTTCTAAATCACTGTGAAACAGCGATGGGTTCAAGAATGTTAAAGTCGTATTTAAATCATCCGCTTGATGATATGGATTTGTTAAATCATCGTTATGACATGATTGAAGCACTCACCCCTTATCAACATCGTGAAGAAGTTTTAGGTCATTTAAAGTATATTTATGACATTAACCGTATTGTTGGACGTATTGCATTTAATACCGTTAATGCTAGAGATTTAGAACAGTTAAAAGAAACGTTAAAGCATATTCCTTACTTAAAGGAAACGTTAAAAAAATACAACCACCCCAAAATTGATGACATCATCAGTCATATGGATACCCATGATGAGCTCTATCTTTATCTTGATCGTGCGATACATCCTGAACCACCACTTGGTTTAAAAGATGGTGGCATTATCAAAGAAGGATTCAATCAAAAGTTAGATGAATTAAGAGATATCGACCTTCATGGACAAGAATGGCTCAGCCAGTTTGAAGCTGATGAAAGAGAAAGAACAGGCATCAAAAACTTGCGTGTTGGCTACAACCGTGTTTTTGGTTATTATATTGAAGTCACCAAAGGAAATAGTGCACTTGTTAAAGATGAATTTGGTTATGATCGTAAGCAGACATTAA
The DNA here is from genome assembly GCA_034007485.1 of Acholeplasmataceae bacterium. Lineage (GTDB taxonomy): Bacteria > Bacillota_I > Bacilli_A > Acholeplasmatales > Acholeplasmataceae > Peloplasma. Next base: position 2,278 of record JAVEQT010000010.1, on the reverse strand, counting down.
CGAATTCAGAACGTTTTATCACACCACTTCTTAAAGAAAAAGAAGATGATTTATTGCATGCTAAAGAAAGAGCCATGGCTTTAGAATATGAGCTTTTTAGAGAAATTAGAGATGAAGCATTAAAATATACCGTAAGTTTACAGGAATTGTCTTTAAAGGTAGCTGAAGTTGATTTATATTTAAATTTAGCGATTATTAGTGAGAAAAAGCGTTATGTGAGACCTGTGCTAACTAAGTCAAGAGATGTTTCAATTATCAGAGGAAGACATCCTGTGGTTGAACAGTTCACCGAGTTTGTTGAAAACGATGTTCTGATGAAAGAAGGAGAAATCTTTTTGATCACAGGACCTAACATGAGTGGTAAATCTACGTACATGCGCATGTTTGCAGTGATTGTCTACATGGCACAAATTGGATGTTTTGTACCTGCTGAAAAAGCGGAACTCCCTTTATATGATGCTATTTTTACACGTATTGGATCATCCGATGATTTATCGGGTGGTAAATCAACCTTCATGGTTGAAATGGTTGAATCGAATGAAGCTTTAACAAAAGCAACAGATCAATCCTTAATTCTCTTTGATGAGATAGGTAGAGGAACTGCTACCTATGATGGTATGGCACTTGCTCAAGGAATGATCGAATATATTCATGAAAAGATTAAAGCACAAACGTTATTTTCTACTCATTATCATGAACTCACCGTTTTAGAGCAAAGTTTAAAACGATTAACTAATCTGTGTGTTAAAGCAAAAGAAGAGCATGATACCATGGTTTTCTTACATCACGTTGAAAAAGGAACGACCGATAAATCATATGGTATTCAAGTCGCAAGTCTTGCACATTTACCAAAAAGCTTAATCGCAAGATCAAAAGAAATCTTAACGAAGCTTGAAAATAAAGAAAACAAGGTTGCGCTTGATTTATTTAATTATGATGTCTTTGAAGAAAAAGAAATCGAAGTTGTTTCTAAGGAAGAAATTGCATTATTAGAAGAAATTGAAAAGCTTGATATCGATCACTTAACACCGATTGATGCACTGCTTTTATTAAAGCATTATCAAAGTTTAATGAAAAAGAAGTAGGGAGAACATATGCCAATTATTCGTCAAATGGACAATCGGCTAGCGAATATGATTGCAGCTGGGGAGGTCGTTGATCGCCCCGCTTCCGTCATTAAAGAGCTTATGGAAAATGCCATCGATGCAAGGGCTACACATATTGCAGTCGATGTTTTTGATATGGGCATGACCAAAATGGTTGTTACAGATAATGGGATCGGTATGGATGAAGAAGATGCTAAAATGGCATTTTTTAGACATGCGACATCAAAGATCAAAGATGAATACGATTTATCGCATATCAAATCCTTAGGTTTTCGTGGTGAAGCATTAGCTGCTATTGCTTCTGTTTCGAAAGTTACATTAAAGACAAGACAAGAAAATGCTTTAGGTTATTTTGTTCTTTATGAAGGTGGTCATTTCATGTCAAGTGGGACAGCGACACTTAATCAAGGAACAACAGTAGAAGTGAAAGATTTATTTTATAACACACCAGCAAGATTTAAATATATCAAATCTGATCTGGCTGAAAAAAACCAAATCATTGATATTTTTGATCGTCTCGCTTTAGCACATCCAGAGATTCGTTTTGAACTGAATATGGATGGTAAACGATTGAAAGAGACGTATGGCAATGGTGATTTCTATCAGCTCATTGACCGTATTTACGGTCCAAAAATGACGAAAGATATGGTCACTTTTAAAGAGGTTGTTCAAAAGATAAAAATTGAAGGTTATTTATTATCACCTCACATCATGCGCTCTAGAAAAAAAGATATTTCAATCTTTGTCAATGGAAGATATATAAAAAATTATGCGCTTGTTCAAGCGGTCATCGATGGCTACCATTCGTTTATGATGGTTGGAAAGTATCCGATTGCGCTTATTCATATCGAGATTGACCCAAGTTTACTTGACTGCAATGTGCATCCTCAAAAATATGAAGTTAAATTTGTTAATGAAGTGGTTTTAGCGTATCATATCGAAGGGTTTGTTAAGCAAGCACTGCTCATGTCAAGACATGAAATTCCTGAAACGATGAAAGATATTGATAAGTCTTATCAACAGGAAGAGATTATTACACCCCTTCAGATGACATTTGATGAGATTAACGAAAGAAAAGATGTCCTTGAAGAAGAACAAAAAATGTATCAAAAACTTCCTGAGATGGATTATGTTGGAACGTTTGCTGGAACGTATCTTATCTTTCAAAATGA
>JAVEQT010000077.1:0-6144 GCA_034007485.1 Acholeplasmataceae bacterium | reverse complement strand
TTTTCTTTGATGGCGATGATGCCGCCCATATTGACAAGACCATCTTTTTTAGCACTCATTAAGAAAACATCAGCATAACTAAATTGTTCTCTTGCGATATCCATAATGGATGCTGTTTCATATCCTTTTTCTCTTTCTTTGATAAAAAAGGCATTTTCAGCATATCTCGCACCATCAATAATCACTTTGATGCCATATGTATCACATAGCTTTTTGGTTTCCCTCATATTTTGCATAGAAACCGGTTGACCACCTGCAGAATTATTGGTGATGGTCATGATGACACCCGCAATGTTTTCCTTACCTTTTTCTAAAATGATCTTTTCTAAACTTTCCAGACACATATTGCCCTTAAAATCATGCCAATGATCAATGTCATAACAATCAGGAACTACACAATCAAGTGCTCTTGCTCCTGCAAGTTCAACATGCGCACGCGTTGTATCAAAATGTGTATTTGAAATATAATACATCCCAGGTTTCGTGACTAACTGTGGTAAAAAGACCTTTTCAGCCCCTCTTCCTTGATGAACAGGAATAAAATATTGATATCCTGTGATATGTTTGACAACACTATCTAAACGATAAAAACTACGACTACCCGCATAAGCTTCATCACCCGTCATCATGGCTGCCCACTGGTCTTGGCTCATCGCGCCCGTTCCTGAGTCTGTTAATAAATCAATATAAACATCATCACTTTTCAAAGAAAAAGGGTTGTACCCCGCATTTTTGAGTAATGTGATGCGTTCTTCTTTCGTGGTTTCTCGGATGGGTTCAACCATCTTGATTCGATAAGGCTCTGCCGTATACTTTTTATTCATGAAATGTCTCCTTGTGTTTGATACCCTTATTATACATAATAAGACGCGAAAAATAAATATTTTATGAAAGCGCTTTATATTTTCACATTTTTCCATAACTATTTACATGAAAACATCAAATCAAGTTTCATATGTTACAATAAAAAAGAACAGGTGTGGAGGTATAAAGATGAAAACGAAAGAACAGTCACTTAAGTTGCATAAAGAACTCAAAGGAAAAGTGGAAATGATCTCAAGGGCTAAGATAACAACGAAAGATGATTTAGCGCTTTTGTATTCACCTGGAGTTGCTGAACCTTGCTTAGAAATTGCTAACGACCAAACGTTATCATATACCTATACAAGACGACACAATACGATTGCAGTGATTACAGATGGTACAGCTGTCCTCGGCTTAGGAAATATTGGCCCAGAAGCTGCAATGCCTGTTATGGAGGGTAAAGCTATCCTTTTTAAACTCCTTGGTGGCATCGATGCGATACCACTGAATATTGATACAAATGATCCCGATAAAATCATTGAAACTGTTAAATTATTACACAAGAGTTTCGGTGGTATCAACTTAGAAGATATTTCAGCTCCTCGTTGTTTCTACATTGAGCAAGAACTAAAAAAAGTATGTGATATTCCTATTTTTCACGACGACCAACATGGTACAGCCATCGTCGTTGGTGCTGCATTAACCAATGCGTTAAAACTCTCTGGTAAGAAGCTTGAAGATATCAAGCTTGTCATCAATGGAGCAGGTGCAGCAGGAACATCCATCGCTCATTTCTTGATATCATTAGGTGTTAAACATATGGTGGTCTGCGATAAACATGGCATCCTTGTGAGAGGTGATCAAGCGTTATCTTCAACTCATCAAGCACTAGCACATCTCACAAACCCTTATTTAGAAAAAGGCACGCTACAAGATGCATTAAAACATGCGGATGTCGTGATTGGCGTATCTGCAAAAAATGTGATTTCTAAAGATATGATTAAATCAATGAATGATCAACCCATCGTCTTTGCGATGGCCAATCCTGATCCAGAAATCAAACCGGAAGATGCCTATGAAGCAGGAGCATTTATCGTTGGAACAGGTTCCTCAAAATATCCAAATCAAATCAATAATTTACTTGCTTTCCCTGGTATCTTTCGCGGTGCACTTGATGCACACGCAAAAGATATCACCCACGATATGATGAAAGCTGCATCACTTGCTATAAGTCAAGCAGTCAATGAAGATGATTTGAGCGTTTATCACATTATTCCAGACCCTTTAGATCCAAAAGTTCATCAAAAAGTTGCTGAAGCTGTAAAGAATTCAGCACTTACGAATAATGTACCTAAAACCCATTAAGCAAAAAGGACCTTGCGAGGTCCTTTTATTATGAAAAGTTATCAAAAAATACGTTCTCTTGTTTAATTTCATGCTTATTAAGCACTTTAATACATGCGTTGATCATACCTGGAGAACCACACAAATAAGCTTCTGATTCTGATAAATCTCCTACATGACGATCAACAACATCAGTTATCAATCCAACATCACCCTTCCAATCATCTTCTGGAAGTGGTTCTGATAGTGCAGGGATGTATTCAAAGTTAGGGAATTCCTTAGAAAGTTCTAAAAACTCTTCTGTGTAATACAAATCTCTTTTTGATTTAGCCCCAAAGAAATATTTAACTCTTCTGCTCATACCTTGATCTCGTAAGTAATAAAGAATGGATCTGATCGGTGCTTTACCTGAGCCACCAGCGATACAAATCATATCTCTACTGGATTCTTCTTGAAGATAGAAATCGCCATAAGGTCCTGTTAAAATGACTTTATCTCCCACTTGAAGTGCTTTATGAACAAACGTTGTTGCTTTACCATTAGGTACTTGTCTGATGATCAGTTCTATTTCGTTGTTGAACTTAGGGTGTGATGCAATCGAATAAGCTCTGATAATATCGATACCAGGTACTTTTAATTGTGCATATTGACCTGGTTTAAAAAGCATTTCGGTTGGATTAATCAATTTAAAACGAACGAGTTTAATATCATAGGTTAAATCTTCAATATAAGAAACTTCAGTCTTATATTCTTTTGCGTTGAGTAATTCTTTAGGTATTTCAATTTTCATGTTATCTTTTACTTTAACCTGACATGATAATCTGATACCTTCAGCTCTTTCTCTTTCATTTAAAAACGGTAATTCGGTTGGCTTAATATCGCCACCGCCTTCAATTAACTTAAACTTACAAAAGCCACACGTTGCTTTACCGCCGCATGCAGATGGAATGAAAATTTTATGCTGTGAAAGTGTATTAAGTACCGTTTCATCTCCTGTAACAGGAATAATTTTGTCTTCATTGATTTGGAGTACTTTTTCCCGATTACCGCCAAGTGCATATTCAACAATAATTAAAATAATGGCAATAATCAGCAAAACGCCAATCAAAACAATGGGAAGAAACAATAAATTCATGTCATACCTCCTATCTGATGATGCCTGTAAAACCAACAAATGCGAGTGCTAATATACCTAAGACGATAAAGACAATCGCTTTACCTCTTAAACCTTTAGGCAAATCAGAAATTTTAGCCATCTTTTCTCTAAGACCAGCAACAAGAATGATAGCTAATGCCCAACCAATACCTGAACCTACACTGAATGAGAAAGTTTCTCCAAATGTGTATTCTCTATTCACAAAGAATAAGGAGACTGCTAACACGACGCAGTTCACAGTAATAAGTGGTAAGAAAATACCAAATGCATTATACATGGATGGAATATATTTTTCCATGAAGATTTCTAAAAGTTGAACAACAGCTGCAATCGTAATAATAAAGACTAAAAGTGCAATTTTTTCGGTTCCGGTTGCAAGTAACAACTGATAGATTGGCCAGTTAATAACTGCAGTAACAGTAACAACTAGAATAACAGCTAGTCCCATACCTTTCGCATTTTTAACGTTTGTCGAAATAGCAATCAGTGGACACATCCCTAAGATAAAGACTAATGCGATATTCTGATTAAGAATGGATGATAAAAACAGTTCAATTAAGTTCATGATCGTCCCTCCTAGTTCTCTTCATAAAGCTTTGACCATTCTCTAATACCCCAGATCAAAAGCCCTAAAACGAAGAATCCACCTGGTGCCATTGACATGACAACCCAATTTGGCCAAGATGCTGGTAAGACTTGATAACCTAAAATCGTGCCGGTTGCTAAAGTTTCACGTATAACAGCAACGATTAATAGAATTAACGTATAACCCATACCAGATGCAAAGCCATCAACCAATGTATATCTCACGGGGTTTTTTGCAGCAAATGCTTCTGCGCGACCCATCACAATACAGTTTGTAATAATTAAACCAACATACGCACCAAGTGCCTGTGAAATATCATAGAAAAATGCTTCTAAGAAAAGTTGAACAGCAATAACGAATGCTGAGATAATAACCATGTAGGTTACCATACGCATTTTTGAAGGAATATAATTTCTGATCAATGATACAACAGCTGAAGATGCCATAACAACAAAGGTGACACCTAAACCCATTGCAATCGCATTATCAACACGGTTGGTAACAGCAAGAGCAGAACATATCCCCAAGACAGCAACAACGATAGGGTTGTTGCGATGTAAACCATCTTTTAAAATGTTAAACCATTTCGTATAACGTAAACGTATTAATTTCATCACAACACCTCCTTAATCATTCTGGCTTTCCCAAGCCGCCATATACCAACGATAATTTAATCTTAAAATCTTTTGAAATGCTGTTGATGTTCCGGTTGCTCCGGTGATGGCATCAATTTCATTTGGTTTATTCGCAGATCCATCTTTGTTAATTTCAATGTCAGGAACCATCTTAATGCCAACAAACGTTGATAAGTAACCCTCTTCTGCAACAATACCACCTAAACCTGGTGTTTCTTGTTGTTGAAGAACAACGAGTGTCACAATTGTATCTAAATCAGCATTCAAAGTGATCACACCTGAAATGTCACCCCATAACCCACCGCCAATGAATTCAAATGAGACGTTGCCGTTAACCTGGTTACGATAGAACACATAATCTCTTGGACCCATTTGATCATCTGTAGAAGCTGATGCTTCTTGATAATCAAAGTTTTTAATTTCAATGACTTCAATGGTGTCATCAAAAACGTCGTGAACATTAGCTTGTGTATATGAGATATCATTGGCATCGAGAATAGCAGCTTTTAATTGTGCCATTTCATTTTGAACAATGCGGTCTCTTGTTAATAGATCAACACCGACAAGTAATCCTGAAGTTAATATGCCTAAAATGAGTACAAAAACAATTAATTGAAGGTTTTTTCTCATACAGTAACCTCCTCTTTTTTAACAAATAGATTGTCAATCAATGGAGATACAGCACTCATGAGAAGAATTGCAAACATCACGCCTTCTGGGAATGTACCAAAGAAACGAATTACGAAAGTAATCAGTGCTAATCCAAAACCATAGATCACTTTACCCCAACTATTTTCAGGAGTTAAGACAGGATCTGATGCGATAAAGAATGCACCAAATAGTAATCCACCAGTGATCAGTGATAAGAAAGGATCTCTTGCAAAACCATCTTTAAATAAAAGATATGAAATAGCTGTCATGACAAAGAAGAAACCTAAGAAACTCGTTGTTGATTTCCAATCTCTCACTTTAAAAATCAGAAGTAAGACACCTAAGATCATAACAGCTATTCTTAATGTTTCACCTGATGCTCCTGGAGCTCCACCCAATAAGAGTTCACTGACTGTATATGGATAAGGAGTTGTTGTTCCTAGTAAACTTCTTAGTGGTGTTACACCTGTGAACAAATCTCCACCAGGCTGTAACCAGTTGGTAGCGATGTCAACAGGAAATGAAATCAGCACAAAGACATACCCGACAAGCGCAGGGCTGAAAATATATTTCCCACTTCCACCAAAAATGTTCTTACCAAAGAACACAGCAAAGAAAGTCGCAATAGCAACAAGCCATACAGGTACTCCTGGTGGCAAAATCAACACGACTAAAAGCGGTGTAATCAACCATTCTTTATCGAATGGCTTTTTTCTCATTTTTGAAAATGCAAATTCAATGATTAAACTCACGACAATGGCAACGGAAGCTAAAAGTAGAACGTTTAATCCAAAGATGATGATCCCTGCAATAAGTAAAATAATGAGAGCACCTGTAAAAATCCATGGATGATACTTTTTGAGTCCGTCTTTTTTGATATCGACATTCTGATTTGACATCTTGTCACCCTTTTCTATAAGATCAAATTTGTGGTAAAAACCACCTTATATTTACAATTATTATAGCAT
>JAVEQT010000076.1:0-6291 GCA_034007485.1 Acholeplasmataceae bacterium | reverse complement strand
GTGTGATACCAACGGTAGAAATTTCGTACCACTACCAGGTGATACTTAATGGTCGTTTCTTCTAGCTTGCGTTTGAAAAGATGGTCTCGATAAGCCATAACGTCACTGCGAGTTGGTAAATCAGACAGTGTGTTGGCATAATCTACAAATTGCTGAAGGATCCTTTCATAGGATTGCTTAGTCGTCAAACTTACATCGGCATCATCTAGATACTTTTTTGTAAGCTGTCTAAACCCTTCTTTTGATGACATCTTTTCACCTTTCTGTATCAAATTTTTGATTCTATGTTTATTTTGAGAAACAAGATAAATGGCGACTATATTACCATCTAATCTTTTTGTATTTCTTAATGCCGTTAAGCTCTTCATATGAACTTAAATACGAAGCTTCTGCTTTTAGAAACTCTAGTGGTTCCACATGAAGCAATATAATCAATTTAATGACTAATTCAATAGGTAGCCTTTTTCCTCTTTGTCCACCTTCAATTTGCCTGTAATAGACTGCAGAAACGTCAAGTTCTCTCGATAGATACTCAGCTGAATAACCCATTTTGTTGCGATAAACTTTAAGATAGTCACGGATTAATGGCACATATGATTTCTGTTTTAGGTGCGTGGAATCCTCTTCATACATTTGTTAGTGAATACTCCTTTCTTGCATATTTCACCTGGTGCCTATGATTATAAGTAAATAAAAGCATTCAAAAAATGACTTGTCTACTTATTTGATGAGTTGCAACAAAGAGAGTTATAACTTTCCTATGTTTGCATATAATTGATACACTCTGTATTAATTATTGTATGCAAAAAACTTGACCAAGCCACATTTGTTGCTCTATAATATAAATAGAAAGGTTAAAGAGGTGACTAACTATTAAAAGTCAAGTACCTTTTGTAGATAAACAGTAAAAACCTCCTTTTGCTAATTAAATTCGGAGGTTAGCTAGTATTACAGATGACTTTTACTTAACCGCCACAGTTTAAGTAAAGAGTTTAAATGAGTTTAGAAGAATCGAAATCTTCATGATGTGTTTCAAGATGATGAATCACTCTGACAAGCTTTTTAGAAAGATGAATGAGTGCGACACGGTGATGCTTACCCTCTTGTTTCTTCTTGGTGTAGTAGTCGTAGAAGATGGGGTTATAGATCATAACCATCATTGAGATATTGATGAGTGTTGCGCGTAAATACTTGCTACCGCGTTTGACGAGTTTTCCGGTCGAAGACATCGTTCCAGATTGTTTGATCGTAGAATCGAGACCTGCATAGGATAACATTTCAGAAGGATTAGAAAAAAGTGAAATATCACCATATTCTGAAATGATGACAGCTGCTGAGATAACTCCAATACCTTTAATGGTTTGAATTCGTGTAGGATACTTACCCATTAAAGAAGTGATTTGTTTCTCAGTTTCTTCAATATCCATGTTAAGTTGTTCGACATAAGAAATCGAAGTTTTGAGTTTAAAGAGTTGATGATCTTGTGTGATACCGATGGTCGATGCTGCTAGAGTTTTCAGATTAACAAACTTAGGATAACTGAATTTCCCCATCGATAATTTACGTAGTGTTTCAAAATGAACATCATTCATTTTTGCGATTCTTTCAGGTGATGAAAACTGCTTCAAAATGTATAAAGATGTATCACTATAGCCTTGTTCTCGCATAAAAGGCTTGAATTCAGGAAAGATAACATCTAAGACTTTAGTCATCATGTTGTAGTGTTTCGTCCGAATCGAGATGAGTTTGAAGCGTAACCTGGTTAGTGATTTTAGGGCACTTATATGATAAGATTGATGATGATAGGCTTTGTAGTCTACAGATCTCATATAAGTTGAAATCATTTGTGCATCTTTCTTATCCGTCTTTGTTTTTCTTAGTGATTGGGCTTCTGAAAACTTCTTCACGAGAAAAGGATTAATCTCCATGAATGTATATCCATGGAAGGTAAGAAATGACTTAAGATTTTCACCGTAGTGACCTGTAGCCTCAAGGCCTATTATCATTTCTTGCTTGACTAAGGGTTTAAAGTGTCCTAATAGTTCATTAAACCCAGACTGACTGTTCTCAAATGAGAACTGTTGATCAACTGTTTCAGTGGCGATGAAACAGTCGTGCTTGTACTTAGAAATATCGATTCCGATATAGATCATAAGTACTCCTCCTAAAATTAAATGTGTACATGTGGTAAGTCCAGCGAGTCTTTATCTCATAATCATGTAAAAAGCGTCTTGCGCTAACTAACTATTGCTGATTAAAATAAAGACCGTGGTGAGCGTCACCTCTAAACAGTCATAGCCGTATTACAATGACACAAATCCACAGTACATTATTAGTATATTAAATTAGAACGAAAGGAGTAAAGATTTAAATAAGTCTTAAGTACTAACTTAATACAGTTTAAATCTTACAAGATGCTATGAAAGAATCAAAATTTAAAACTGAACAAATCATTATAAAGCTTAAAAAGATGGGAAATCCATAACTTGCAAGTTATGAGTGTATCAGAAGTTGTGCTTCAAATCGGCATGAGTGATACTACTTACTATAATTAACAATCCAAGTATGCCAACAAAAATCGTTCACGCAGGTGAATATCTCTATTTACTGAATTCAAAAAAAGAGTAAAAGATATCACCATGTTCTCACGCTAAAAAATGTCAATAGGGGGTTATTTATTATGCTCATATACATTTATCTTTTCTTACTCATCATTTCTTTATTCATCACCATAAGAAGTATCTATCAACTCATCACATTTCATCGTGTTTTTCAAAAAAAACGGAGTAAGGCACAATTAAAAGCTCAAAAAAAACAAAAATCATTTCACCTTCACACTAAGTCATTTCAAATCAAACTGATGATTAGAGTCATCCTTGGTGCGGCCATTGGATTAGCTCTATTTGTCAACTACGCAACACAAATGGATATTACCATTGATAGAGATCATGATCTAAATATGTTGGTTGGTCCTGCCATAAGTGATTCAAACTATGTGATTGTAGAAGAGAAAATTCAAACATTCATAGATAATACCAAACCTCTAACACTGGTGATTGGTTATATAGATGGTGAGGATCAGTATTTACTTAGTTATGGAAAGATCGGAGTTAAAGAAGGCGAACTCAACCAAGATTCTGTTTATGAAATTGGATCGATCAGTAAGGCTATCACAGGTTTGATGTTAGCCCAAAGTATTGATGATGGTTTGATATCAATAACAGATACAGTTGAAGATCATATTGATTATACCTTTGACGAAAACTCAGTTGTTCCTACAATAACACTTCAAGACTTAGTCACACACACTTCAGGACTTAATCCATTACCGACGTCAAATAAGTTTATCTTTGAATTAGTCACCTCATTTGCATTTGGAGGAAACCCTTATAGAGGTATGACCGAAGAGGAAATGCTAAAGAGCATGAACCGTACACGATCGCTCAATCCACCATCATGGGAATATTCCAATTATGGTGCAGGGATACTAGGTATGTGTTTAACAGCTGCGCATCAAATAAGTTATGAAGAACTTCTTCAAGAATTGATTGTAGAGCCGCTTGGATTAACGAACACATCCACTGTAAGAGATCATGATGCGATGTATGTTGATGGGTATCAGGATGTTTTAAGATTAGGTCGCTTAACACTCGCTATAAAAACTACGCCATGGCTATTAGCGGATGGTATTGTTTCGGCTGGTGGAGTTCGCTCAAGTGGAAGCGATATGTTAAAACTATTAAATGGTCTTATTAATCACGATATCGAAAACTCAGAAGCAGCAATGACACCGCTTTATCAAATTAATGACAGTGTAGGAATTGGTATGTTTTGGATTACGAATGAACTTGAATCTGGTGAAAGTGTAACCTGGCATAATGGTTCAACTGGAGGATATAGCAGCTTTATAGGTATGAATGAACATGAACAAGGCATATTTATTTTATCCAATGAATCAAGAGATGTCACAGAACTTGGTATAGACATCTTAGGTAGTTTGGTGAACTCAATTTAATCAAAGTACAAATCCTATAATGTTGTTCTTTTTCTAGATTTTCGAGTAAGATGACGATAACAGATAACAGTTTATTTGCTTCATGCTATAATAAACTTGATATTGATCTAGAGGGGAATTTAACATGAAAAAAATCATGATTGTGCTGACCATTTCGTTCATGCTTTTTGGCTGTACAAAGATGGATCCAACACCAGAAGAAGAGACAAAACCAATACCTATCATCTATGAGACACGGATGTCATTAATCCAAAAAGACTCTGTAGAAATCTATGATACGATTTACCTTGATAGTCTAGAGGATTTAAAAAATTTTCAAGTAAAAGCACCTATCTTTGACCAGGAACTCTCAAAAACACTCACATGGAATATGATTAACCTAAGATCTTCGTAATCAACAGCCAGTTCACAACTTAGTCCAGATGAAACCCACTTTGAGGCTTATCGTTCATTTACTTATTTACACAGTCGAAGAAGTGTTCAATCCTACATGACTCAAGATTTTTCTGATTATTTAACGTCCTCATTTCATGATGATATGCTTAAGCTCGAACACGATGAGCTAACTACAAATCAAATCTTTGAAAAATACGGAACTCATGTTATTATGGCTGTCATTTCAGGTTATAGCATTGAGATGGACTTATCAATTGAAAGTAATGATTTAGAACCATCTGAATTTGAATACATACTCCAAAGACTTTTTTATACAAGACCGATAGCTTTTCCTATCACTGATGCTACTTATGTCGCTTTAGAAGCTAATAGCCGCATTCTCTTAAACGTTGAAACCACACAAGGAAATTCAAGTCTAGAACAGGTTTTAAATGATTTACATACAAATTCTATGCCATACAGTCAACTGTTTATGGATCAAGATATTATTCCTCTACACCGCGTTTTTGGATGGAGTAATACGGTGTACCCACATGCTATTCAAATGCTTAGCACAGCCCATGATGAACTCTTCTTGGGTGATATTTAATCCATCATACGGAATGAAAAATACAATACAAGAATTACATGAATAATGAACTATCAACTATTATCAGATGATGATTTTAATAATCTTTTCATTAGTGAAAACCTAAAAAGACTAAGACTTGCGAATAATTTATCTACTGTTCAAGTTGCACAAATAATAGGTAAATCTAGACAAGGTTATGTTAACTATGAGTCGGGTGCTAGAGAAATTAGTATTCATGATCTAATAACTCTGTCAGGTTTTTATAATGTCCGAGTAGATGACATTATTGGTAATCCCTATTCAAACAGAAGCGAAAAGGCTCTAACATTTAGAACCTTTGAACATATAGAAGAAAAAATTGTACCATCAGTGCAAATCTCTGTATCAACCATAAATGATGATATGATCGCATATAAGAAAAGCGATCTTCAAATCGACTTCTTTTGGAGAACTCAAAAGAATCAAAAGAATCGTGTAATGTTATTTGAGTACTACGATCGAGTTTATGTCTCAAAAGTATATTTTAACAAAGACCATGGGGGTTTCTTTTTCATCAATGAGGAGCCTCTATACTTTACAAAAGCTAATGCTGAAAATCTAATCTTTAAAGGTGTATATGCTTCAACACTTAAAAAAGATTTAGTCATTGAAAACTTCTTCTAACGATTATGCACTAAGCATATAGTTTTGATTTTTTAAATGTGATAAACTGATGTTGGTAAATCAGACGGTTGTTGTCATATGATCAAATTGACGATAGATCCTTTTAAAGGAATTGCTTAGGCGATTCCTTTTTTCTTTGCATCTATATCAATAAAAATGAGTATAATTATTAGTCCAGAAATGAAGTTCAATATAGCTAAGTCAATCGTAGTGAAGCTATTTAATCAAAAACTTATCACTATCGATGAATTTAGTATTATCATCAATAAGCTCGCATCAACCTACGGTATTACAAGCGATATTAGAAAAAGCAATGATTAAGTCACTAATGACTTGCTATTCATTGCTTTTTGAGTGATGTATATACTAACGAAAGGAGCGGTCAAAATATGAAAAACAAAACCGTAAGAATCATCCAACCAAAGACACATTACACTTTGGATCAAATCAATAATCCAATTACCAGAAAACGAGTATGTGCCTATGTACGAGTATCAACAGACAACTTAGAACAAAAAACAAGTTATGAAGCTCAACGAGATGAATATACACAACGAATTACAAAGAATCCAGATTGGATATTTGATGGCATTTATGCAGACGAGGGCATCAGTGGGACTAGCACAAAGAACAGAAAACAGTTTAA
>JAVEQT010000075.1:0-6326 GCA_034007485.1 Acholeplasmataceae bacterium | reverse complement strand
AACATCTATAGTATATGCTTATATGTAAAAAAAGAACCCCTTTCTATTGCTGGTTGTTGTCATAGTAACTTTTAGTTTCAATAGCCAAAAGGAAAATTACTATGTCAATTAAAGATATAAAAATGATTTGGCTTGAATTATTGTTACAACCGTGCTATAATGTTTATGTTAAAAAGCAAAACTAGGGTAACCTAGTGACGCAAAGCTATAGGGTCTTTTATAAAAGATAGCCAGTTGCCAGCAATTTTTTTGCTGGTTTTTCTTTTGAAAGGGTGTTGAGTTTGATTAAAGTGTCGCGAAAAACTATTTTAATATGCTTATCACTTATACTTATATTAAGTAATTTTTCACTTTCGTTCGCTTTTTGGGCATCTTCTATTCAGGGTTCATCTGAGCAAGGATCTGGAACAATCGGTATAGGTATTTGGGTACCTTCAGGTTTTTTAGGAGTCACACAAACTGGTTCAGGCGATTATATCACTCTTAGTGAAGTAACAGCAACTGGCAAATATATAATGATGGAAAATATTTCCAATGTAACAATAACACCGATAGGTGGATCCTCCGATTTTACAGGAGAATTCTATGGTAATGGTTTTTCATTAAGTAATATTACGATTAATGCCACATCTGGTAATATTGGATTATTTGCTAGTAATAATGGGATTATTAGTGGTGTTAGTTTGATCAATGTAACTATTACAAGTTCTAATTCTAATGATAAATCAGTAGGGGCAATCGCAGGTATAAATAAGCAAACTATTGAAAAGAGTTATGCAACAGGTACAATAAATGTCACAACAGCAAAATCTTCATCAGGATGGTTTGCTGGTGGAACTGCAACAATTTATGCAGGAGGACTAGTTGGGCAAAACCAAGGTAGTATCATCGATAGTCATGCAGGGGTAAATGTTACTGCAACCGCGAGTCAAAGTGGAGGTTTTTTAGGTACTGCAAATGCTTATGCACATGCAGGAGGTCTTGTTGGTTATAACACGGCAGTTGATGGTATTGAAAAGAGTTATGCAACTGGAAGTGTTTCTGCATCTGCATCTCGAAGTGGCGCAACCTTCGGTACAACAACTCCTTATGCAGGAGGTCTCGTTGGAAGAAGTACTGGGTCAAATGGAGTGATCAATAGTTATGGTACAGGAAACGTATCTGTTAATACAGGAAATAATGTTGGAGGACTTGTTGGGAATAGTGATGCTACAATAAGCAATAGTTATCGTAGAGACGGGCAATTGATTAACGGAATAGCAAATGGTGGGAATACGTTAGGTACATTGATATCAGAAAGCAATTTGAAATCTAAAATATGGGTAGAATCAAATTTACTGTGGTCAGAGAATTTATGGTTATTTGATGGAATCAATTACCCAAGATTAAAAAGAAACCTGTATTGATTAATATCTTTACTTTTTAGTAGTGTTCATGCTAAAATAAAGACGCGATGAACAAAAGGAGTAGCATCATCTTTCTTTTCATAGAGACTTCGTGGTTGGTGGAAACGAAGAAGAAGATATGTGAACGCTGTTTGGGAGCAAAAGGTATGTCGGCCTTAACGACTTTTGAGGGCTAGATCATTCTAGAACTAAGGTGGTACCGCGTAAACATATTACGTCCTTAGATTTTACTAAGGGCGTTTTTTATTGAAAAAATGGAGGAATTCATATGAAATTTATGACAGCTGCAGAGATTCGTCAAACATGGTTAGATTTTTTCAAATCGAAAGGACACAAAGTCGAATCATCAGCCTCACTCGTTCCACAAAATGATCCAACACTTCTTTGGATCAATGCGGGTGTTGCACCATTAAAAAAATATTTTGATGGCACAGAAAAGCCACAAAATCCAAGAATCACCAACGTTCAAAAATGTATTCGTACGAATGACATTGATAATGTCGGTCGTACAGCAAGACATCACACATTTTTTGAAATGTTAGGTAATTTTTCGATTGGTGATTATTTTAAAGATGATGCCATCATGTGGGGTTTAGAAATATTAACGGATCCAAAGTGGTTCGGTTTTCCGCTTGATAAACTTTATATGACATATTATCCAGATGATATCGATGCTAGAAATAAATGGATTGAACTCGGTGTTGATCCATCGCATCTTGTGCCAAGAGCTGATAACTTTTGGGAAATTGGTCCTGGTCCATGTGGTCCAGATACTGAAATCTATTTTGATCGTGGAAAAACCTATGATAAGCGTGGCGTAGAACTCATTGTAGAAGATATCGAAAATGAAAGATATATCGAAATCTGGAATATCGTATTCTCACAATTCAACTCAAAACCTAACTTAGAAAGAGAAAACTACCCCGAACTCCCTTCTAAAAATATTGATACCGGAGCTGGTTTAGAGCGTTTTGCATGTGTGATTCAACAGACAGAAACCAACTTTGAAACAGATCTCTTTTTCCCGATTATCAAACATGTAGAAAAACTATCATCGATCACCTATGAGGGTCAAATGGCATTTAAAGTGATTGCTGATCACATCAAGGCACTCACATTCGCCATTTCTGATGGTGCAATATTATCGAATGAAGGTCGTGGCTATGTGCTAAGAAGACTTCTTCGAAGAGCTGTTAAATATGGAAGAAAATTAAATTTAAATAAACCGTTCTTATATCTTTTAGTAGATGATGTCGTTGAAACGATGGGCGTTTTTTACACCAATCTTCATGAAACGAAAGACATCGTTAAAAAACTTGTTTTAAAAGAAGAAGAAAAGTTTTTAGAAACGATTTCTGAAGGTGAAAAACACTTACTTGATGCAATCTCAAAAGAAGATAAAACCGTTAGTGGAGAAACTGCATTTAAGCTTTATGACACGTATGGCTTCCCCATTGAGCTAACACTCGAATATGCTACAGAACAAGGTGTAGAAGTCGATTTAGAGGCATTTAAGCATGAATTAGAAAGACAGAAGGAAAGATCTAGAGCTGCACGAAATGAAACAGGTTCGATGAAAGCTCAAGAAGAAGCTTATTTAAACTTTACAACACCTTCAAAATTCATTGGTTATGATACGCTTCAAACAGAAGCCAAAATCATTAAAGTCTTTAAAGAAGGTATCGTTTTAGATGAAACACCTTTTTATGCAACATCTGGTGGACAAGTAGCAGATAAGGGTTGGATTAATGGTCTTGAAGTAACCGATGTATTCAAATTACCACATGGTCAATTTTTACATCAAGTTGAAGGTGATTATAACGAAGGCGATGAAGTCTTAGCAGTCGTTGATCAAAAAATGCGTGCAAAAACGATGAGAAACCATAGTGCTGCACACCTCTTTCATCAAGCGATTAAAGATATTTTTGGTAAGCATGCGAATCAGCAAGGTTCTCAAGTTGCACCATGGAGTTGGCGCTTTGACTTCAACCATTATGAAACTGAAACAGATCAACGGATTTTAGAAGTTGAAACATTAGTTAAAAAATATATTACGGAAACACCACTCGAAGTTGTGATTAAGCAGCTACCTATTGAAGAAGCTAAAAAGCTAGGAGCTATGGCACTTTTCGGAGAAAAATATGGCGATATCGTCAGAGTTGTTGATATGGGTTGGAGCAAAGAGTTTTGTGGTGGAACACATGTTAAAAACACACAAGATATCTTAGACTTTGCGATTACATCTTATGAATCGATTGGTTCTGGCATTTACCGTATGGAAGGTATTACTGGATTTGATGTTAAAGGACAAATGAAGAACTACTTGCAATCCTTTGAACTTGAGATTGAAGCTATTTCAGATAAAATCAAACGTTTAGATGCTTCATTTGCCATTCCTGAAGCACCTGAAATACTTGGATCTTATCAAGATATCATCAACTATCGTTTATATACTGAATCATTAAAAGAGTTATCAAAGAACTATGAAAAAGAAATTCAAAGATTAAAACAACAAGATGTTTTAAAACATTTAGATGACTTTATCAGTGATCCACATAAAAAGCGTCAACTCATCAAAGTTGATGATGTTGATCAAAAGGTATTAAAACAATTAATTGATGCACTCTATGATAAAATAAAGGCAGAAACATTATTTTTAATCAATGTTACTGAAGGTAAAGCAACCTTCCTCTGCAAGAGCGATTTGAATGATGCGAATGATTTAATTAAGTTAGCAGC
This sequence comes from Acholeplasmataceae bacterium, assembly GCA_034007485.1. Taxonomy (GTDB): domain Bacteria; phylum Bacillota_I; class Bacilli_A; order Acholeplasmatales; family Acholeplasmataceae; genus Peloplasma. The sequence continues at coordinate 2,181 of JAVEQT010000075.1, read as the reverse complement.
ATCCTTATCACATGGCTCAGGTGGAGGTAAAGGTCAATTTGCACAAGGTGGCACCCAAGATTTAAGCAAGCTTGATCTTGTGATAAAGGAAATCGAAAAACGCCTATGAAACGTTATTTAGGACTTGATTTAGGAAGTAAAACAGTTGGTATAGCGATTAGCGAATCAGGCATTATCGCGAGTACGCTAAAAACCATCAGATTCACTGAAAATCAGTATGAAGAAGCTGCTAAACTTGTTTGTGAGTTAATTACAGAATTAAAGATTGATGAAGTTGTTTTAGGTTTGCCTAAACACATGAATAACGATATCGGTATTCGTGGTAAAATCAGTGAGTCATTTAAAGTATTATTAGAAAAAGAGTCAAAAGCAGCAATTACGCTATGGGATGAACGACTTTCAACACAGACAGCTAAAAAAGCAATGATTTATGGTTCTGAAAGAAGGAAAACCCAAAAAGCGAAGAAAGACGAATTGGCTGCAGTTGTGATATTACAAAACTATTTAGATTATAAAGGAGCTTAACATGTTAAAAGAAGATCAAATGGTTGTAACCAACCAAAATGGTGATGAAGCGGTTTGTGATATTTTATTTACCCATGAAGCTAATGGTAAAAATTATGTCGTTTTCGAATTTGTAGATACAAAAGAAGTGAGTGCTGCGATCTACATTCCAAGTGAAGAAGAAGGCGAAGGATCATTTGCTGATATCGAAACAGATGAAGAATGGGATATGTTAGATCAAGTTCTTCAAGCGTATTACGATGAACTTGATGATGCAGAAGAAGATGAAGAAGACGAAGACGAAGAGGAAGATAAATAAGGATGAATTTTGCTTCATTAAAAGCATATGCATTAGAAAAGAAAGTCCCGATTATTACCGATGAAGTTTTCGATTTTCTCAAAGATTTGATTCAAAAGAATCCGATCAAAGATGTTTTAGAAATTGGTACAGCTGTTGGCTATAGCGCACTTGCTATGGCCTCTTTTGGTTGCAACGTTAAAACCTTTGAAAGAGATGAGTTTATGATTGATGAAGCAAAGAAGCACTTTGATCTTTTTGAAGAGGGAAAACGTGTGACATTATATCCTTTTGATGCATTAACTTATCAAGGTGATTTGGGTCAATTTGATTTAATTTTTATCGATGCAGCGAAGTCTCAATACGAAACATTTTTTAACACATATGAAAAGCATTTAAGACCTAGTGGCATGATTGTGTGTGATAATCTTCATTTTCACCATTTAGATCCAAGTAAGGTTAACAAGCACACACAAGCTTTGCTCAGAAAATTGGAACGTTTTAAATTATTTTTAAAAAACCATAAACAATATGAAACATCTTTTTACGATTTAGGTGATGGTGTTTCTGTGTCCAAGAGGATGATTGAATGAACGTATTATTAACAATTCACGATATCTTGAATGTTGAGCATCTGCTTAAACACGCAGATGGTTTGCTCATGGGAAATGAACGCTTTGGTACAAGATTGTGCCATAGTTTTTCATCTGATGATATCAATTTGATGGCGAAACAAGCACATAAACTTAATAAAGAAGTATTTCTTTTAGCCAATCAGATGATGACTGATGATGAATTAGACCGGTTTTCTTTATGGTTAAATGAGATAGACTTAGCACATATCACAGGTATTGTGGTTGCAGATATGGGTGTGATCATGACACTCAAAGAAAAAAATCTTGAACATAAAGCCATTTATAATCCTGAAACTTTAATCACAAATCACTATGATTTTAATTTTCTAGAACAGCTCAATATTTTAGGCGTTTATGCAGCTAAAGAGATCACATTAGAAGATTTAGAAATCTTAGGTAAGTATAAAAAGTTGCAATTTTTCATGGTAGGTCATGGACATTTAAATATGTTTTATTCAAAAAGACAACTCATTAGAAACTATGAAACGTATATTGCTTCCGATTTAAATTTACATAATCGTCAAGATTTAACATTGATTGAAGAAAAAAGACAAGAAGATCCCTATCCCGTTTTAGAAGATTTTGCAGGGACTCATGTTTTTCGTTCAAAAGTGATGAATGTATTTAATCATCTTGATGATGTGACATCTTTTTTAGATTATATGGTCATTGATACACTTTTCAAAGATGATACATACGGTATGCTTGTTTCTGAAATGTATCAAACAAAAGACGAACAGTTAA